>JAFOMB010000012.1 GCA_017419065.1 Erysipelotrichaceae bacterium
AGACCGACCAGAACGATCTGGCCGACGGCATTGCGGTACTGGATGTTTCTCAGGTTGATGACTAAGTCAAATAAACCTCCCGGCATCGCGTAGCACGTCTCTGCCAGGCTGTAAGGGAAGCCGAGGAAGACGGACAGATAGACCAGCAAGCCGTAGACAACGGCGGAGATCAGCAGATAGAAGACCCATAATAACGGGGTCGTAAATAACATCGTCAGCTCTGCCGGTAAAGGATTCCCGCAGAGGATGCTTAATAAGCTCATTAAGATCATCGGCACGATGAGACGGCTTCGATCCTGGGAGTCCGAGATAAATAAGAAGGAGCCCAGATAAAAGGCCGGGATCATGAAGATGTTGATGACATAGTAGGCCGTGATGAAGCGTCCCGCACCTAAGTACGCGGAATTGTGCTCGCGGATATAGGACCAGATATTCACATCACCGAGTACGACAGAACCGGTGACCAGGTTGGAATACGAACCGCCGGCTGCCGTATACCAGAACGGCTGACGGATGAGATTGCCTAAGCCGAAGACCGTTAAGAAGCGGTCCAGGAAGCCGTATAAGGCGATACGCCTCGGATCCATGAGGTCCTGGGCGATATAGGTGATCTCCCTCTGCAGTAAGGCATAGAAGAAGCCGTAGGCATAGGACATCAGTAAGCCGATGATGAAGCAGAAGACCATATTGTAGATAAGAGCGGTCGTATCCCGGTTGACGAAGGTCAGGAAGGAAAAACGGCTCTTATGACGGGAGCGCATGTAGGAATACCTCGTCGCATAGCCGATGAGGAAGGAACCTACCAGACCCGTCTGTAACGGGCCATGGGCGCTGTCGGAAAAGGAGAACAGCGAGTTGGACAGATAGGCGGATGTGGACAGGCTTCCCGGTCCAAACAGCATCGTCGTCACGAGATACGTGATATAGCCGGTGATGGCTAAAACGATCGGAAGACCGCTGTTGGCCTTCTTACAGACGATGTTGACCATGAAGAACAATGGCAGATTGATGATGATGGCTCTCCCGATACGCAGGCAGATGTCGGCGGCAGATAATAAAACTCTCAACCGGAAGGTGTAGAAGATATTGACACTCTCGCTCTGTATCAGGGTACCGAAGGCGATCAGCACAAATCCGAAGAAAGCCACCCTGATAGGTAAACGGAGATAATCATAGATGTGCATGACTTTTTTCATAAGAGTATTTTACAACATTTCCAAGTATAATGGAACGTGGGAGGACGCCTATGAAAACAATGATCCTGCTGGCTGAAGGACTGGAAGAATGTGAAGCCCTGATGACCTATGACCTGCTCACCCGTGCCGGGATCGACACCGATCTCATCGGCTTGGAAAACGATATCACTTCATCCCACCATGTCCATCTCTTTGCGGAAAAGACCATCCAGGACATCGATCCGAATGACTATGATGTCCTCGTACTTCCGGGAGGCATGCCGGGAACGAAGAACCTCGAGGATCACCCTCTCGTACAGGCCTTCCTGGATCACTTTTATAACAGAGGAAAGCTGATCTGTGCCATCTGTGCCGCCCCTTCCATCCTGATCCACAGGGGATGGCTCAGCGATCAAGAATTCACCTGCTTCCCGGGTTTTGAATCCGGAAAGATCTCTACCGGCGAAAAGGTACATAAATGCGGAAACATCATCACTTCGAGAGGACTGGGAGCGGTATGCGAATTCGCTTCTGCCATCATCACCGAACTGAAAGACAAAGAAACAGCTGACGATGTCCTCAAGAGGATACAGGCATAAGGAGGAAGATCATGTCCGTCAAAGATTTCACCAAGAAGTACTACGTCAAGAGAACCAATACGAACTGCGTCAAATGGGACGCCTCCAAGGCTCAGGGACTGATCCCGATGTGGATCGCCGACATGGACTTCAAGACCGATGAACACATCATCAGCGGTCTCACCAGGCGCATCGAACACGGGGCTTTCGGCTATTCCCTGTCCCCGAAGGATTACTTCGATGCCTTCATCGCCTGGCATCAGAGAAGACACGATGTCACCTACGATAAAGATTGGATCCGCTTCACCAGCGGTGCCGTTGACGGCATCGTCCAGTGTCTCTACGCCTTCACGGAAGAAAAGGACGCCGTCCTCATCACGACGCCTGTCTATCCGCCTTTCTCCGGTTCTATCAAGAGAACAGGCAGGACATTAGTCACTTCCCCTCTCCTCGTGGAAGACAACTACTGTTCCTTCGACTACAGGGACATCGAAAGAAAGTTCAAAAAGAAGAACGTCAAGGCCATGATCCTCTGTTCTCCTCACAACCCGTTAGGCAGAGTCTGGAAGAAGGGAGAACTCGAAGAGCTCTTTGACTTATGCCAGAAGTACAATGTCCTGGTCATCTCGGATGAAGTACACGGCGACCTCATCATGCCGGATCAGGAATTTGTCCCGGCTCTTTCCTTAAAGAAGTACCACGACAATGTCGTCTCTTTGTCTGCTGTCTCCAAGACCTTCAACCTGGCCATCTTCTATCACTCCCATGTGATCATCCCGAACAGAAAGCTCAGAAAGATCTTCGATGATATGCAGTATAAGTATCACAAGGAAGATCCGAATGAATTCTCCCTCTTAGCTTCCTACTACGGCTATAAGCATGGCGATGAGTGGCTTGACGGACTCCTGGAAGTCGTATACGATAACTACAAGTATCTCTACAAGAGACTCTCTCCATACTGCGATATCCTGCCGTTAGAAGGTTCCTATCTCTGCTTCGTGAACTTCAGGGACAATGTTGAAGAAGCAGCGGACTTCTTAAAGGAAGACTGCGGCATCCTCGCCAATCCGGGAGAATCCTTCGGCAAGGGATACGAGACCTGGGCAAGATTCAATCTTGCGACATCTCATGCGGTCATAAAGAAGGCATGTGATGCTATAATAAAAGCACTGGATAAGTAACCCTTATCCATTACGGAGATGTATCGAAGTGGTCATAACGAGAACGACTCGAAATCGTTTGGTCGCCAAAAGCGGCCCGTGGGTTCGAATCCCACCGTCTCCGCCATCGTCTATGAAGCCCTATACAAGGGCTTTTCTTTATGAAAAAAGCACCTTTGAGGTGCTTAACGGATAAATGCTTTGAGTTTTTCCAGACGGTCTATATCCACTTCGGAATCGAAGAAGGTCCTGGTCTTCTTAACGGTGATCTTTCCGTTCTTCTCAATCCCGCTCACCAGATAGACAGCCTTTTCGAATTCTCTCAACGGGGAATTCTTCTTCTCTTCTTCCGTGATGGTCTTCTCCTTTACGGAGACCCCTTCGATCTCAGGCAGGAAGAAGGCCTCTGTCTTTTCATCGTGGAGACAGTAGATCTCTTTCCCGTTGGCGATGCAGTCGAGTATGACGACTTTCTTTCCCTTTAATCTGTCCTTCAGTAACTCCGCGATATAGATGTAGCCGTAGGCTCCCTTCTGTATCGTGTTGTCGACATAGATGAAGACCGGTCTTTTCCCCTTCTTCTCTACCGCACACTGATAGAGAAGCGTGATAGCCGCAGTGTTCCTGTCAAAGTTGTAGGGACTGGCTGCCCCAAAGACCAGCAGGATCACGATCAGGCTGATCAGAGCCTGTAAGAGGATAAACAGGAAACGATTGACCTCCAGGTCCTTCAGGAAGAAAACATCGAGCAGGATGACCCCTATGGCGCACAGGATGCGGATGATGAGGTCTATGACCTCTAATGTGGAATTCTTCTTGCGGTCTAATGGATAGTACGGGAAGGGAAGCAGAAACATCGTAGAGGTGTCATAGCCTGTCATATAGACGGTATCGGCTTTCTTCAGATCGCCTACGATCAGATGTGTGGAAGGATCCTTTTCCTTTCCTGAGAGCACTTCGACAGGGATCCCTGAGACAGCGAACTTGTCCTTGAAGATCTGAAGGAAGTTTCCCTTTCTCCTCCGGTTGTTTCTCTTTCCGTAGATCGAGGCGACCCGTATCAGGATCTCTCTCATGTTATCTGGCAAGTTCGTAGATCTCCATGATCTCAGACGGAGACAGCTTGGAGAGGTTGCCGGCAGGAGCCGAGATCTCCGCGATGTCCTTCAGATCATCCGGGTCAATACCTAACTCAGATAAACTTGTCGCCAGACCGACTTCCTGTAACCAGGTCTCTAAAGCTCTGATGCCTCTTTCGATGGTCAGCTTCGGACGGTAGACATCATTCTGGACACCCATGCAGTCATGGGCCCACTTCACGAGTCTTCTTTCCATCCTGTCCTTTTCGAGACACCATCTCAGATACGCCAGCGTCATGACACCGGTCATTTCGCCGTGTGTCTTGTGATACCGGGCCGTGACGTTGTTTTCAATGCCGTGGATGGCCCAGTCTCTCTTGTTGCCGCCGATGGACATATTCGGGGTCATGGCCAGGTTGGAGGCGATGCAGAGGTTGGCTCTGGCTGTGTAGTCTCTCGGTTCTTTGATAGCGACAGGCGCGTACTTCAGCGCTGTCCTGATGATGCCTTCGAGGTAGTAGTCACCGATCTCGACAGAATCGTCATCCGTGAGATAGTTCTCCAGACAGTGCGAGATCATATCCATGGCACCGCAGGCAGTCTGCTTGGCCGGTAAGGAGTAGTTCAGTTCCGGATCGACGATGGCGAAATCGTTGAAGAAGGCGGAAGATAATAACTTGGCCTTGATGACCGGATTCTGATGATCATCGACGATCATGGCGCAGTTGGAGAACTCGCTGCCTGTTCCTGATAAGGTAGAAATACAGCCGTGAGGCAGGATCTTGTGATCAGAGACAGTGGAGAGTTTGTATTCGATGGCCGGGAAAGGACAGTAGGTCCCTACCGCGATGTATTTGCCGGTATCCATGACGGAACCGCCGCCGACAGCCAGCACGAAACCGAGATCGTGTTCTCTTACCAGTCTCATGCCTTCTTCAGCGGTTGATAATAACGGATTGGCTTTGACATTTCCCAATTCGACATATTCGACATCATTTTCTTTTAAGGAAGTACGGACAGTCTCCAGGAGGTCTTTGAGATAGGCGCCGCCGTCATGGACGATGAGGCACTTATCGCTGTAGGCTTTGACTTCTTTTCCGACTTCTCTTTCTTTTTCTTTTCCGAAGATCAGTTTGGTCTTCTGTACGATCGTGAAATCATTCATATTCTTTCTCCTTCATAGGGAATTCAAAGCCTGGTGAAAACCAGGCTTTGAATGAGTGTTTCTTAGAAGATACCGATGAACTTTCCGACCATGCCGATGACAAAGAGGATCAGCAGCATGTGGGCAGGCTTGACCTGCTTCTTGATCAGACGGTAGCAGAGTAATGTCAGTAATAACGGCAGGATCTTCGGGCAGAGCTTGTCGAGGAAGTCAGCCTGGAGATTGAACGTGCTGTATTCCGTGGCGATGTTGATGTTGAGGTTGAGAGAGACATACTGAGCGATCAGAGCACCCATGACGGTACAGCCGACGACGCCTGCTGCTTCGATGAAGGTGTGGATCGCACCGCTTTCCAGTAACTGGAAGATGACTTCGGAACCCTTGTCATGGCCTAAGAACCAGGACGTGTAGCCGATACCGAGTTTATAGACAGTACCTAAGACCAGTAAGAGGACAGGACCCATGGTCGGGTTGCCTTCCAAGGTCATGGAGATGCAGACAGAGATGATGAGCGGTAAGAAGATACCCTGGGTAATGGTATCACCGATACCGGCGAACGGACCCATGAGACCGGACTTGACAGCCGTGATGGATTCCGGCGTGATCTCATCGGAACCGTTGGCGTACTGTTCCTGCATGCCGGCAGCCAGACCTAAGATGCAGGCACCCCAGGTGACTTCGGTGTTGAAGAAGGAGAGTTCCTGTGTCAGGATCTCTTTTCTCTTTTCCGGATCGGAATGGAGGGAGTCGATGACCGGTACCATGGACCAGCAGACGGCCAGGCCCTGCATTCTTTCGTAGTTGTAGCACATCTGATTGAAGAAGATCCAGGTAAGGAAGGACTTCAGCAGATCTTTTCTAGAGACTTTCTTTTCCATGTTTCTTCCCCTTTCTAACTGTTGGCCTTATTCATCTTGAGGTTCGTGTAGACGATGGCGATGATGACCGCGAAGATCGCGACACCGATCGTGGAGAGACCTAAGAAGGTCGTCATGGCGAAACCGGCGAATAAGAAGACTTTCGCATCCCCTCTGTAGATCGCCTGCAGGTTCATGGCGATACCGATGGCCGGTAACATACCGCCGACAGCAGACATGCCGCCGATGACCTTGCCCGGGATGACAGAGATGATGTTCTGTGTGAATTCAGCGCCAAAGTAGCAGGCTAATGTGACCGGGATCCAGCATAAGAAGACTCTTACCAGCATCGGGCATAAGAACCCAGGTACCCACATCAGTTTTTCCTTGCCTGTTTCGATGAGCTTTTCAGCGATACGGACGAAGAAACTGTTGATGGTCAGACAGCCGACCCAGACGACAGAACCGATGAGACCGAGTGTGGCAGCCAGTGCCAGAGCGGTATCGGTATCAAGACCTGCGCTGAGAGCTAAAGCGGTAGCGACCGTTCCTGCCAGAGGCGGGTCACCAGGTGTAGCGCCGCCGGCGCCGATGAAGCCGATGTAGATGAGGTTGATCGTTGCCCCGATCACAGCACCTTCAGCCGGCTTACCTAAGATAACACCGACCAGCCATCCACATACGAGCGGACGATAGACTGTCTCAAATGCCGCTAAGAAGTTGGACTTCGCGACATAGTAGACAAATCCAATGAGAAGACTTTGTGTTAATGTCATTTCCCTTTCTTTGTACTTACGTACGTTCCCCTTTCACGGTCTTTTTTTGGAATCTATATTACAGAGACCGGAACTGTAAATATAAAAGCTCAGGGCTTTTTCCAACAATGAAATGGTTTTGTATGCGTTTTCATGACAACCTTGTTTTATCAATAATTCTTCCCAAAGGAAAAACACATTTTCCTTCAAAATGTGTAACAATTTCCCTCTTCTGTGCAACATAAAAACCTGTTTTCACAGGTCTTATGTCTCATTCTGTTTCCCTTCTATTCCAGCGTCTGTGACTGCAGTCTCTCGATGACCGGAACGAATTCATTGAGCGTGACACTGTTGAGCGGATTGTCCACCCCGGTCCAGAAGGTGATGCACATGAGGGAACCGAAGACGTTGTATAAGACCGGATAGATGTCAAGTCTCGGATCATTGCCTGCCTTCTTTCTGTCCAGGATATCGCCCTTATAGGAGCGTATGTGGAGCTCCACCACTTCCTGCAGGAACTCATAATCGCGGTATCTGCCCAGAAAAGCCCTGAAAAATGGGCGGTTTTCACGGATAAAGGAGATGATCTCCTCGTTGTATCTGCCTTCCGATCTCTCCACGATCTCCCGGTATTTCTCCAGGAAACGGGAAGCCAGCTTCCGCTTCTGATCATAGATATCTTCATAGTAGTTGTAGTAGGAGCGGCGGTTGCACTGGGCCATCTCCGTGATCTCCCGTATGCGGATCTCATCGACTCTTTTCTGCGCATAGAGTTCCAGGAAGGCTCTGTCTATTCTCTGTTCGATATCTGTCTTCTGAAACATATGTATCTCATTCTCCCCTTTTTGTGTAACATGTTCGTACTAACATTTTACCCCATACAGAAGAAGAATCATGCACATTTTTAAGGAAAATGTGATACATGAAACCGGGAAAGAAAAGCACCTTTGAGGTGCTCATCGTTCTATGAATTCATGATAGAAGAACCAGTTCTTATGTTCCTCTTCCTCTTTCAACTCCTGAAGGATACTGAATGCTTCTTCTTTACTGTATCCTTCTTCCAGGAGTTTCTCCAGGATCTCTTCTTCATTCATATCTCTTCAGTAAGTCCTTTATAGTCTCTTTGAACTCTTCTCTGAGATCTTCCGGTTCCAGGATCTCCATGGAATCAAGATACTGCTGAGCCAGATACTTCGCTCCGGTTCTCGATGTCCTTACTGACATGAGGAAGGAATCGCCGTCTTCCGCTTCGACTCTGACTTCGCTTCCGAAGAGGTCTATCATCTGATCCATGATGGATTCCCGACATCTAAATAAGACTCTTTCCATCTCTCCGGAATACATGAAGAGCTTGTTTTTGGCGTACTCATAGGCATCGCTGTCTTTGGAGAGAGGTCTCGCCTTTTCCTCAAGTATGACAGCCTTCTTCATCTTGTCCAGACGGTAGTGCGCAAAGCCTTCGTGATTCCTGGAAGTAGAGACCATGTAGGCTCTTGATTCACTGTAGACGATATATCTGGGCTCCACTTCATAGACGTTTTCCCTCTTCGGGACGAGCTTCTTGTTTTTATCGTAGTGGCAGTAGATAAACTGTATGGCTTTCCTGTCTCTGATCGCTTCCGATACCGTTTCGATATTGTACAGGAGTTCATGGTTATCGGTCTTCTGACTGTTGGGCATATAGACCTTGTCCCGGTATTCCTTCTGCTGGTACTTGCTCAGGAAGGATAAGAGCTTCTTGATGAGCTGGTCAGACTGCTTCTGGGATATGAAGTGGGAGGAGTGGATGGCATTGCATAAAAGAAGCACTTCTGCCTTCTCCAAAGACCTCTCTTCCAGGAAATATCCCCTTCCGTTATCTTCATAGTTGGAGACCGGATAGCCGCTTTCGATGAGATTCTCGATATTCGCATAGAGGGTCCTTCTCTCCATGGTCATCCCGTAGTCTCTCTCCAGGATCTCTCTGATTTCTTTCGCACTGAGTATGTGATCCTGATCGGAATACCTGCGCAGGATATCCAGTAAAGCCAGTACATTCTGTTTCTTTTCGCCCATGTTCTCACCTCGATTTCATTGTAGCAGACATGGCGTATTTTTAGATCAGGGAAAGAAAAAAGACCCTTTCAGGTCTTCTAGAATTTCCTGTCACAGGAATTGCAGCAGTACTTCTCCTCGCGAAGAAGACAGCCTCCCAGCACGATCTTTCCCTGCTTTATTTCTTCTTCCATCTCTTCCGACATGACAGGATAGCCGTAGATGATCTTCGCGATATCCCTGCTTCCGCAATACGGACACTTTCTCTTCTTCAGGAATACCGTTACGGCATAAGGCATTCCGACCACGGCATTTTCAGTCTCAGGATCCCTTCCTTCTTCCTTCAGGATCTCAATAAGTCTGTCATGGATCTCAAAGAGTTCTGTATTCTCGAACATCTCACTCTGATATCCCAGATCCTTTAACAGAGGCAGGGTCCTGTATTCTGTAAGTCCTTCTTCTTCGATAGTGTCATAGAGCTGCTGGACCATATAGTCGATCATCATTTCTGTATTCATCTTTTCTACCTCCGAATATACTTTCTCATAAAGGGAATAAAGAGCGGTCGCCTGAAAGGGGACAATAAAAAGAGATCTTTCGATCTCTTATGTTCAGATATCGAGATCCTCATCAGTGATGGTCAGG
Organism: Erysipelotrichaceae bacterium; assembly: GCA_017419065.1. Classification (GTDB taxonomy): domain Bacteria; phylum Bacillota_I; class Bacilli_A; order Erysipelotrichales; family Erysipelotrichaceae; genus Colivicinus. The sequence continues at coordinate 9,449 of JAFOMB010000012.1, forward strand.
ATCTCCTCGTTGGTAAGGCTGCCCAGATCGACTTCGTTGATCCGGCGGTTATGGACCTGTATGATGCGGTCGGCGGTATTGCGGGCGCCTCTCGCATTCCCGAAGTCCTTCTTTGAGGATTCTCTCTTTATGAGTTCGAGGACCTTTGTCTTTTCGATCCTTGTCTGATAGCCTCTTCTTCTAAGATCGCTTAAGAGGATCTCAGAGAGCTCTTCAGCGGTATAGTCCTCGAATTCGATCGTCCGGGAAAGACGGCTCCTGAGGCCCGGATTCGCGTCTAGGAAGCTGTTCATATCCCCGGTATAGCCGGCCAGGATGACCGCCAGCTTATCGCGGTTGTTTTCGATCTCGGCGACCAGGGTATTCACCGCTTCCAGTCCGAATGTGTCTCCCTCGCCGCTGACTAAGGAGTAGGCCTCATCGATGAAGAGGACGCCTCCCAAAGCCTTCCGTACGACTTCCCTGACCTTCAGGGCCGTTTCACCCTGATATCTTCCGACTAAGTCGCTTCGTCCGCATTCCACAAAGACATCAGCCCTTTTCAGAAGACCCAGTTCATAGTAGAGATGACCCAGTAATCTGGCGACAGTCGTCTTTCCGGTACCCGGGTTTCCGGTAAAGACCATATTCAAAGGGATGATGCCTCCGGCGATGGAGAGGCCTCTTCTCTGACTCTCGTTGCGGACTTCGATCGTCTTGACGAGATCGGAGATCTCCTTCTTGACGCCCGGAAGACCGATGAGATGATTCAGTTTATCCATATAGAAGCGAAGAGATCCTTCGTCCTGTTCGATCTCACCGAAGTCTTCGGCTTTCAGTACCTGCAAAGCTTCTAAGTCGCTTCCGTCAAAGCTCTCGGCCAGACGCAGCGCCTGTTTTTCGATGGCTTCATCGAGAAGTCTTCTGGCATATCTCGCATTGTCGAAGGTATCGTCGATCTTCTCCTTCGTGATCTTCGATAAGATGACGGCTCTCGCATCCTTTTCGATGAAGAAGGAACGTAACAGCGCCATGGATGTCAGGATGTCCGTGAGTTCTTCACTGCTGTAATCCGGGATATTGATCTTGTGGTCGAAGCGGGAGGAAAGACCCGGATTGGCATTGCGGATCATATCCTGCATCTCACTTTGATAGCCGGCTAAGATGACACAGAATTCGCCCCTGTGGTCTTCCATATCCTTTAACAGAGTGTCGATCGCTTCCTTGCCGAAGTCATTGGAAGAATCCTTTCGGTATAAGGTATAGGCTTCATCGATGAAGAGGGTGCCGCCTCTGGCTTTTTCAATGACTTCCCTGGTCTTCTTTTCCGTCTGTCCGATGTATTCTCCCACCAGTCCGGAACGGTCAGCTTCGATGAAATTTTCTCCCGGGAGTATCCCTAAGTCATGCAGCATCCTGCCGATGATCCTGGCCACAGTCGTCTTTCCGGTGCCCGGATTCCCCGTCACGATGAAGTAGTAGCCCTGTTTCGGTCCCTGTATCCCCAGCATCTTCTGTCTCATCGCATCGACTTTGAAGCGCTTATAGATGCGGTCCAGCTGTTCCTTGACGACGTCCATCCCGATGATGCCTCTGAAGTAAGGTCTCAATTCTTCGGCATAGCGCTCATCGTCCTCTTTCTGTACAGTCAGGTATTTCTCTTCATCGACGATGAGTTCCGGCGTATTTCTTTCTGTTTCCTTTTCTTCTTCTCTGACGGCATTCCCCTTGGCGTCATAGCTCTTTATGACAGCGAGGAGCTCGCCTTTACGATATTCGACGATCTGATAGGAACCGTCCTTCTTTGTCACGGTGAAGACCCCGTGCTTCCGGTTGTCGTCAAAGGTCCCTTCATAGGTCGACCCGTCCGCGTCCTTCAGGACGCCTCTGCCCTGACAGATCAGTCCGTTTTCATGACTGATCTCGCCTTCATAGACACTGCCGTCCGGATAGCGTATCACCGCGGTATTCAGTTCCACACCGTTTTCGTATTTCCCTTCCACTTCATAGCCGTCATTCCAGGTGTAGCGGAATGTTCCGGTGTATAAAACATCATTGCGGAAATAGCCGGTAATGTGCTGATAAGGGAAAGACTGTGTGTATTCTAAAGAACCTTCTCCCTCACGGAGGTCATTCTTCCAGGAACCCTTATAGACAAAGCCGTCCTGATAGATCTGTTCCCCTTCTCCTTCCCGGAGTCCGTCTTCCCAATATCCCTTATAGGATGTTCCGTTGTCAAAACTCGATTCGCCGTATCCATTGCGGATCGCATTGATCATATGTCCTCTGTAGACGGTCCCGGATGTATAGGTATAGACACCTTCTCCTGTCAGGGTGTTCTCATAGAAATCCCCTTCGTAGTGATCCCCTTCCGGAA
>JAFOMB010000112.1 GCA_017419065.1 Erysipelotrichaceae bacterium
GGATCGTCTATACAGTGAAGGCAGATCGGATCCTGATCGCATCCTGCAGGAATCATTACAGTGAATAGACGAAAGATAATAAAAGCCGGAACAGACGTTCCGGCTTTGTGCTCCAAGTATGCAGTATTACCTGAGAGTATCCTGTTTCTTAAATAACTCTGGTCAGCCAGTTGGCACATAACGGAGCCCATTGGGCGACAGACGGAACGTCCATCTCCAGGTCGTTGTTTCCATCGGCCATGGCTAAGCCGTGAACGCCTTCCGGGAAGAGGTGCATCTCAAACGGGACACCGGCAGCAGTCAAAGCGGCACCGGTCGTGAAGGAATGACGCGGATCGTCACTGTTGGTCTGCCAGATGAAGAAAGGCGGTGTCTGACGGTTGAAATTGACTTCCGGAGAGAAACGGTAGAGATCGTCTCTGTCCTTGAAGAATGGATTGCGGATCTCCTTGGAGAACGGATCGGCGAAGAAGCCTCCCGGTAAACCGGAGAAGGCAAAGGCGCCATAGCCCAGAACGGCTCCATCCGGTCTGGAAGATTCTCTCTCGATCGGATCTTCGCTTTCCGGATCGCCGTAGTCATAAAGTGTCGCGGCATTTCCCGACAGCATGCCTCCGGCGGAGAAACCCATACAGACGACTTTGTCACTGATCCCGAATTCCTCTTTCTTATGACGTAAAAGACGGATGGCTCTCAATATGTCATCTAACGCATCTTCTCTGCTGTATGGTTTGATGCGGTAGGTGAGGATGGCGGTATTGAAGCCGTGTCTGGAGAACCATTCGGCCACATGGATACCTTCGCATCCCGTTCTGATCTCAAAGCCGCCGCCATGGGAAACAATGATGGTGCCGTCAGACTTCTTTTCTCCCTGTGTCGGGATAAAGACGATACTCGGTTCCGGCTGGTTAGGGTCCCGGTCGTCGTAGTTCGGGGTTTTTCCCTTCGGCCATAACGGCGTCACTTCAAAGCGGGAGAGGACCTCATTCCATCTCTTTAGATTTCTTTCGATGTTCATCGTGCCGTCCGGCTTGCGGTGTTCTCTCACCGGGATGATGATGGCCTTCTCCTCGACGACTTTCTTTAGTTCATCATAATTCTTCTGATACATAAAACTCCTTTTGAAAAGGCCTGTACATCGTACAGGCCATTGTCTATTACTGAAGCAGGTTTTCTTCGCTCTTGGCGTCGAAGACGTGTAAGAGGGAAGGATTGAAGTTGAAGGTGAAGTCCTTGCCGATCTTGACCTTGTCGAGGTCGAGGTTGGCTGTCGGAATGACGGCGACGATGTCATCACCATTCATATCGATATGGAGGTGGACTTCGGAACCCATCATTTCAGAGACTTCGATCTTGCCGGTAAAGCCTGTATCGGACATTTCCACATGGACAGGTCTGACACCGACGATGACTTCTGTCTCCGGCTGATTCTTTTCTGTGAGGGCCTTCTGATGTCTGTCATCCAGTTTGATCTTTCGATCCTGGATCGTGACATAGTAAGCACCGTCTTCCTTGGTGAGAGGGATCTTGTGGAAGAAGTTGATCTGCGGTGTGCCGATGAAGCCGGCGACGAAGGCGTTGATCGGATGATTGAAGACTTCCTGCGGAGTACCGACCTGCTGGATGAAACCGTCCTTCATGACGACGATACGGTCACCCAAGGTCATGGCTTCGACCTGGTCATGTGTGACGTATACGAAGGTCGTATTGATCTTCTGACGGAGCTTGATGATCTCGGAACGCATCTGTCCACGCAGCTTCGCATCCAGGTTGGATAACGGCTCATCCATCAGGATGACCTGCGGAGAACGGACGATAGCACGGCCGATGGCGACTCTCTGTCTCTGACCGCCGGAAAGAGCTTTCGGCAGACGGTCGAGGATCGGAGTGATCTCCAGGGTCTTGGCTGCTTCACGGACTCTCTTGTCGATCTCGTCCTTCGGCATCTTGGCCAGTTTCAAAGAGAAGGCCATATTCTCATAAACAGTCATATGCGGATAGAGGGAATAGTTCTGGAAGACCATGGCGATGTTCCTGTCTCTCGGAGCGATGACGTTCGAGAGAGTATCTCCGATCCAGAGTTCTCCTTCCGAGATCTCTTCGAGACCGGCGATCATACGTAATGTCGTAGACTTTCCGCATCCGGAAGGACCGACAAGAACGACGAACTCCTTGTCTTTGATCTCGAGGTTGAAGGACTGAACGGCGACGACGCCTTCATCCGTGATCTGCAGATTCGGCTTGAAACCTTCTTCCGGAACGGCCTCTTCGACTTTCTTCTTGGCCTTCTTCCTGGATTTCACTTCGTCTGCGGTGATCGGATAGATCTTCTTGATGTTCTTCAGTGTAATACTTGACATTGATTTCTGCTCTGACAGTTCCACGTCCGCTTTCCTGTCTCATCTCAGACCGACACGAAGGATCTGAGACCTTTTCAGCATGTCTCCACGATGCTGACCCGCGAGCCACGGTATTCCTCCTTTTCTTGACCGCCAATTCGGTGGAGCGCAGTTTTCTGATTACATTATGACAAGATTCCCCTTAAAATCCTTCCAATTATGTAAACAGCTCTTTTGAAAAAAGAAGAAGAGAAATTTAGAAGAAGAAGATTTATTTATGAAATGAATCAAAAGATGATTCTGCTATGCTGAAATCGAAATAGGATCGGGGGTTTTCTTATGCATGAAATAAAGACAGTCAAGGTCAATGGTGTCACACTGGCTTATCGGGAATACGGAAGCGGAGACAAGTATCTGCTGTCTACACAGAACTTCTTCTTCAAGGATTCCCACATGGCCTTATTAGGACAGCCGCCGTATGACTACCACTGCTTCCTCATCTATATGAGAGGCTATGGAGAATCGGAGCACATCTTTGATGAGACGCTCAGAGACTATGCGGAAGTCTGGGGAGAAGACCTGATCGCCTTTGCGGAAGTCATGGGCATCAAGTCCTTCTACTACACCGGGATCAGCCATGGCAACTGGGCTGCCTGGTATACGGCCTTCCACAGACCGGAGCTCATCAGAGCCTATGTGTGCTGTGACGGGATCGTCCAGTATCACGAAGAAAGAGACCTGCCGGCTCCGATAAAAAAGATGAGAGACCGGGCAGAGGAGTATGTCGGCAATAAGGAACTGCTGTCAAGAACGGCCTGGATCGAAAAGTGGCCGACAGAGAATCCGGAGAGACTGAGAAGAAGACAGGCGAACTTTGAGGAGCACCTCGATATCCTGATGCATAGAAAGAAAGAGGAATTCGCTTTACCGATGCTGGGAGATATGACCGGCTGTCATGCGAAGAACCAGGAAGAACTCCTGGAGAGGCTCCATGAGATAAACTTCCCGGTACTCATATGGGAAGGTGGTCTCGATCCTTTAGCGACTCCGGAAGCTGCTCTCGAAGTAGCCAAAGCCATCCCGGGTGCCCAGTATCTGATGTATCAGCATTTAGGACATGGCGGTGCCGATGAGATGCCGGAACTCACAGCCAGAGACTGTGACAGATTCTTTAAAGATGTCGAAGGACGCATCCTCTAGGAGGCTTTATGAAACTGCAGTTAGCGGAATTATTTTGCGAACATATGATCTTCCAGAGAGGAGAAGAGATCCTGATCTGGGGAAGAAGTGCCGGCGATGACAGTGTTACTGTCAGACTGGAAGAGGAAGAAGTTACTGTTAAAGCGGAATACGGAAAGTGGAAGGCTGTCCTTCCTAAAAGAGAAGCCGGAAGAGGACTGACATTGACTTTCTCCTCCGCTCTTACCGGAGAGATGATCTCCTTCCATGATGTCGCCGTCGGCGATGTCTTCCTGGCCGGAGGACAGTCCAATATGGAATTCCTGATGAAGTACGATGTGGACTTTGAGGAAGTGAAGAAGTCGGAAGATGATCTGGATCTTCGCTTCTACTGTGTCCCGCAGTCGCCGTTTTTGGGGTTCCTGGAAAAGGAGGCCATGCCGGCACAGGGATACTGGAGGCGCTGGGAAGGAGAGGACAATAAGGCGATGTTCCCGGCAGTCGCTGCCTATGCGGCAAAGATCATCCGCAGGGAAGAAGGCGTCCCTGTCGGTATCATCGGCTGCAACTGGGGCGGTACCCCGGCTTCGGCCTGGACGTCCATCGAAGATGTCAAAGCCAAAGAAGCATTCAAACCTGTCATAGAAGAATACGAGAGAAACTGCGCACAGATCGACTTCAGGAAGTACTACGAGACTTCCGAAGTCCCTGTCCCTGTCCCGACAAAGGAACAGCTCGATTTCGAATACCGTTTCATGATGGGTGAAGATATGAGCGAGTTCTTCAAGAATATGGGAAACATGCCGAAACCGGATATCAGCGTCTGGTCGACCTATCCGATCGCGCCGCGCTCTGCCACAAGACCCGGCGGTGTCTATGAGACGATGTTGAAGAAGGTCGCACCGTTCCCGCTCAGAGCCTTCCTCTGGTATCAGGGAGAAGATGACGACGCGAGAGGCTGGGCAGACTTCTATGATGAATCCATGAAGACACTGATCCTTGGCTGGCGGAAACTCTGGGGAAGGGATCTGCCTTTCTTCCAGGTAGAACTGGCGCCTTTCAGAGGTATCGGAATGACCGGAGCGAAGAAGTACGCCCTGATGCGTCATCAGCAGCACAAAGTCTCTGAAGAGCTCAAAGACGTCCATGATCTCTGCATCCTCGATGCCGGAGAGGAGTTCAACATCCATCCGCGTCACAAGAAGATCGTCGGCGAACGCCTGGGAAGACTGATCAGGAAATACGTCTACGGCGATGAAAGATATACGGCTGACTGTCCTTCCTTTGATAAAGCGGAAAGAAGAGAAGGGGAGATCACTCTCTTCTTCAAAGACTGTGCGGAAGGCCTGTCTGTAAGAGGGGATCTCAAAGAGGAACTCTTCCTGTTCAAAGGAGAAGAGAAGCTGTCCTATGAAGCGGAAGTCCTCAAAGACAGAGTCCTCTTAAAGGGAGACTTCCCGGAAGGAGAGATCGTGATCCGCTATTGCGAAGACAATTATCCTGTCGCCAAATTGTTCAATTCCGAGGGAAATCCGGTATACGGATTTACTGCAGAAGTATAAGGAGTCTTATGAAAAACAGAGAAGTGATCGAAAAGATCCTGGCCTATCATCCTTCAACACCGGGATATAAAGGCTGTGATGAATTCAAGACCGGGGATCCGGAAGCGGAATGCACGGGCATCGTCTGTGCCCTGAGTCCGAATATCCACGTACTGAAGGAAACGATACGTCTGGGAGCCAATCTGCTGATCGTCCACGAGCCGACGTTCTACACCTCGGCAGATCAGGGCGGCTGGTATGAAGACTTCGACAATGAAGTCTATGAAGAAAAGAGAAAACTGATCGATGATCACGGGATCACCATCTGGCGTGACCACGATCATATGCATATGCATGACCCGGATTCCATCTTTACCGGTGTCCTGAAATACATGGGCTGGGAAGAGAAAGCTGTCTGCGACCGGAATACCGGGATGTTCGCGCACTTCCTGGTCGACCTCGAACCGGTGAAGCTGAAGGATCTCATGAATGAGATCACAGAGAAGATCGGGCTCAACGGCCTCCGCTATATCGGTGATCCGGAGATGACGGTCACAAGACTTGCCTTAGTCGGACACCTGTATCCGATGTATTTCAAGGATAAAAACGGAAGAGATGTCGAATACTCTGTGAATGTCATCAGGACACTCGAACAGCAGGCAGACGTCATCATGCCGGGAGAAGTCATCGACTGGACGACGCTCTCCTATGTACGGGACGCCGTTGAACTGGGAAAGAAAAAGGCCGTCATCAATATCGGCCACTTCAACTGGGAAGAACTCGGCATGAAGTATTATAAGGACTGGCTGCCGGGACTCCTGGAGGAAGAGGTCTCTGTCACCTATGTCCCAAGCAAAGATATGTATCACTACCTCGATAAGGAAGGAGAAAGACGATGAAGATCAGAGAACTCTTGAAGGATGTCACGATCCATGGAAGAACTCTTTACGATGAAGAAAGAGAAGCTCTCTTCTGCAACTGGACCTGTTCCGGTCTGACTCTCTCCTTTGAAGGGAAGTCATTAAAAGTCAAAGTCCTGGCGGAATCCGACTTCGTCCCGGGTATGCCGGGGATGCCGGAGCCGCCGAGAGACTGGCCGTGTGTCGGTGCTGTCGTCGGTGAGGAACTCATCTTCCGTCAGGAATTGAGGGAAGAGGAGCAGTGGCTCACCGTCTATGAAAGCGAAGAGACAAAGACTGTGACGCTCCGTCTGGTAAAGGTCAATGAGAACGCCAGAGGCAAGCTCAGCATCGTCGAGATCGAAACAGACGGGAAGTTCCTTCCATATCACGAAGAAAAGGAACAGATCGAATTCATCGGGGATTCCATCACCTGCGGCTTCGGAAATGAAGCGCCTCCGGGAGCCTTTGAATTCAAGTCTTCCGAGGAGAATGGCTGGACGACCTATGCCTCGATCGCTGCCAGGGAACTGGGTTATGACTGGACCGTCATCTCAGAGTCCGGCATCATGGCTGCCAAGGCCGAACATCCGCTCTTCCCGATGCACGCGATGGAAGACATCTATGAATATACCGATGAACTCTATGAAAAGAAACACGGAAAAGAGCTCACAAAATGGGACTTCGCGTCACATCCGAAGAAGACTGTCGTCATCAATCTGGGAACCAATGACGCCAATCCGATTCGCTTCTACCGCGACTATAATGATGTCGAAGGCATGGAGAACTGGTTCCATAAACGCTATAAGGAATTCGTAAAACAGGTCAGAAGAGCCAACGGTCCGGATACGACGATCATCTGTGCCTTAGGTTCTATCGATTACTATCTGTACTATCATATCCGTGATGTTGTGAAGGAACTGAAGGAGGAGACGAAAGATGAGAATCTCTTCTGCTTCGAATTCATCCCGGTCATCGCGATGATGGAGGGATGGGGTGCTGCCGGCCATCCATCCTCCAAATCCCATGCCCGTATGGGTAAGGAACTGGCAGCGTTCATCCGCAAGATCGGAAAGGAGTAAAGAGACATGCTGAAGGAAAAACTGGAACAGATCAAAGAACCGGTATTGCCGGAAGTGACCGGAGATATCCCTCATGGCGATATGCCGGGGGATAAGATCCGCATTGAAGAGACACATATCCAAAAGGCTTCGACGATCTTCCCGGTCCTCTTGGAGAAACTGAAGGAGACCGGAAAAGACAAGGCTGTCGTCTCCGTCTTCGGCGGATCGGGTGTCGGAAAAAGCGAGATCGCTTCCCTGCTGGCCTACTATTTACGTGCCAATGGCATCGGCGCCTATGTCTTATCGGGAGACAATTATCCAAGGCGTATCCCGATGTATAACGATGCGGAAAGGCTCTCTGTCTTCCGTTCCAATGCGCTGAGAGGCTTAGTTGATTCAGGTGAATACAGTGAAGAAGTCAGGAAGACTCTCTTCGATCTCTGGGAGAAGGAAAAGGATCCGGATCCGAAACTCAAAGAGGAATATCCATGGCTAGCACCTTACCAGGAAGCCGGAAGAAAGGCTTTAAAAGGCTATCTCGGTACCGATCTTGAACAGAACTATGAAGAAGTCAGCGAGATCCTCAAAGCGTTTAAAGAAGGACAGGAGAAGATTTACCTCAAGAGAATGGGAAGAAAAGAAGAAGAGCGCTGGTATGACCTGGTCGACTTCTCAAATATCGATGTCCTGATCGTCGAATGGACACACGGCGGCAATGCCAAGCTTCAAGGGATCGATGTCCCTGTCCTGCTCAATTCCACACCGGAAGAGACCAGAGAACACAGACGCTTGCGTGCCCGTGACGGGAAGACCGATTCCGACTTTACGACCATGGTCCTGGAGATTGAACAGGAAGAACTCATGGAACGCGCGAAATACGCGAAGATCATCTTATCCAAGTCCGGAGATTTCCTGTCTCCTGAAGACTTCTAGGAGGGTATATGGAAGAAAAGAAAATGGGGATCGGCACACTCTTAAATGCCTATCCGGATTCGGTAGGAGGAAGACTGTCGGATATCGTTTCTCTGTTAAAGAGAGAAGAATTCAAAGATGTCTTCCGTTCCTTCTACATCCTGCCTTCAGTATTCAATACCGATCTCGACAGAGGTTTCTCTCTGATCAGCTATGACATCTCTGAGACCTTAGCGGATCCAAAAGATATCGATGACCTCCATGAACTCAATATCGATTTATTGATGGACTTCATCCTCAATCACATCTCCGTCCTTTCTCCGCAGTTCCAGGACATTATCCAAAACGGCGAAGATTCAAAATACCGTGACTTCTTCATCGACTGGAACCGTTTCTGGGAAGGAAAGGGACAGATGAATGAAGAGGGCTACATCGTTCCGGATCAGGAATACATCAAGGACATGTTCTTCCGCAAGGCCGGACTGCCTATCCTGATGGTACGCTTCCCGGATGGACGGGATGTCCCTTACTGGAACACCTTCTATCAGGA
>JAFOMB010000113.1 GCA_017419065.1 Erysipelotrichaceae bacterium
ATCGTCGGAACTCACAACACTTCTACCTTCGTCAAGGAATTCGCCGATGAGGCAGCCGTGATCAAGGAAGGAGAGACATCCGAAGTCATCACAACGACCTACGGCTATCACATCCTCTATGCGGAAAAGGCTGAAACAGCGGATCTCCTAGCTGATTCCACCTTCCTCAACAGTATGAACACCTTATATCCGAACGCCTACTACAAGGCTCTTCTGGAAGCAGTAGAGAGCCAGGGCATCGTGATCTCTGATGAAAACCTCCTGAAGGCTCTTCAGGACAGCGCCGCAGAAAGCGAGGAAAACTAATATGAAGAAAGTACTTGTCATCCTGCTTTCCCTGCTTCTCTTAGCAGGCTGCTCCGCCAGTGACGGCTATGCCCATGCCTCTAATGAATCCGATGTGATCTTCACTGCCGGAAAGACAAAATACACCAAGGGCGATCTCTTCTATACGCTTCGTTCCTATGACTATTCCTCTATCGTCATGAACGACATGATCTATTCCATCATGGAAGCAGAAGGTGTCGATATGACAGAGTATGAAGAATCGGCCGATTCCACGATGGAGATGTACCGTCAGATCTACGGATTAGAGAACTTTGACAGCTACGGCGGCGATGACGCCTTCAAGAAGGCTCTGATCGTCGAACATCATCTTGAACATGAAAAAGAAGAGATGATCGATGAAAAGCTGGATACCTATCTCGAAGAAGATTCTCCTGTTCAGGCCAAAGTTGCCTGGTTCGATGTCAAGGAAGACGCCGAAGCTGTCTTAAAGGAGATCGAAGAAGGTGCTACGATCGAAATGGCGTCCCTGGCACACGGCTTCAATGGCCAGATCAGCGCGACTGTCTATCTCGACTCCGACTCCACATTACCGCTGCAGGTAAAGGAATACCTCGCCGGCAATACTGAAACCGGTATGGCACCGGTCATCATCGCCATGACGACCACGACGGATGCGGAAGGCAATTCCGTTGAGACTCCGCGCTACTATGTCATCGAAGTCCTCTCCAGAGATGTCAACGACTTCAAGGAAGACTACTATGCCCTCAAGAGCGAAGCCATCGAAAACAACGATGTCTTCAAGCGCCTCCTGGAAGGTCACGAGATCCACTTCTATGATCAGGGAACGCTTGACCTCATGAAGAAGACCTACGAAGGAGTCTTTGAATAATGTGCGTCTTCTGTGAGATCGTCAAGGGAAACATCCCTTCTGCCAAAGTCTATGAAGATGATGACTTCCTCGCCATCCTCGACCTCTCCCAGACGACCTTAGACCATACCCTGGTCATGCCGAAAAAGCACTATGAAAACGTTCTGGAGATGCCGAAGGAAGAAGCGGAAGCCCTGATGGGAAAAGCTCAGGAAGTCGCAAAGCTCCTGACAGAGAAACTCCATCCTGCCGGCATGAACATCCTCCTCAACTGCAATGAGGCTGCCGGGCAGAGCGTCATGCATACGCATGTCCATCTCATCCCGCGCTATGATGAAAGCGACGGCATAGAGATCCACTTCCATGAAAGCGGAAGAGATCTCAATGAAGTTCTCGCAAAAATAAAAGGCTAGCTCACTGAGCTGGCCTTTCTTTTTCGTCTGTATCGATGGAAACGATCCCGAGATCATAACGCCTTATTCTCTTCCCGTGAAAGTCCAGGGATTCATAAGGGACTTCATCTTTCAAGATCTTTTCCGCTCCCTCATAGAGCGTTCTGATGACTTCCTTATCGACCAGGATGTCGCCGTGACAGCTGACACAGCAGTCGAATTCTTCTTTCCTTGCATAGATCTTCTTTAAGGAATCGATATAGGAATACAGGTTCCTCATCTGTCCGTGCATGAAGATGTTGCTGTGGGTCTGGACGCTGTCTCCGGAAAACAGGAGTCTGTACTTCTTATCGAGCAGGCAGATAGAACCGGGCGTATGTCCCGGTGTGTAGATCACTTCGATCTCCCGGTCACCGAGGTCGATGATCCCGCCGTCTTTCAGAAACCGGTAAGTCTGTCCTTCGATGTGCTTATAGTTGACAAGCTCCGCCGGATGGATGTGGACTTCCTTAAAGAAGGCGTTACCGCCGCAGTGGTCCATGTCTCCATGGCTCATATAGAGGCTTACAGGCTTCTCTGTGACCTCTTTACACTTATCCAATACATCCGGTATGTCCATGCAGGTATCGAGCAGGAGAGCTTCTTTCTCCCCTTCCAGCAGATAGCCCCGGACAAAGCCGTTGTCCAGGATGAAGGTCGACTCATTCAGTTTTTCCATCACTGTTCCCCTTCCGGTCTGATCTGGATACGTCTGATGGAGACTGCCTTTCTTTCGGTATCATCAATACTGATGACGGCACCGCATAAGACAGCTCTTCCTTCGGCGATCGTATATCTCGTCTTCTCCATGTGGATGCGATGACGGATAGACTCTTCGATATCCCGGCCGATGACGCTGTCATAAGGTCCGCACATCCCCACATCCGTAATGAAGGCACAGTTGCCTATCATCCTCTCATCCGCTGTCTGTACATGGGTATGCGTCCCAACACAGACATCGATGACATCCTGATAGTATTCGCAGAAGATCCTCTTCTCCGCTGTCGTCTCCCCGTGGTAGTCGACAAAGTAGATATCGATATCTTCCTTTTCCGTCTTCTCCAGGATCTCCTCCATCTTTTCATAAGGATCCGAAGAGATGTCATTCATCAGGACATCCCCCAGGAGATTGATCAGACAGAAGCGTATCCCGTACTTTTCAAAGATGAGATGGGAGTCTTCCTTCTCGTTGAGAAGATGATTGGACGGCAAGACCATCCTGTCCATCTCCTCGATATGATCATAGATCTCTTTTTTGGAGAAGGCGTGATTGCCCATGGTGATATAATCAGCTCCGGCGGCGATCAGTTCATCATAGAGACGCTTGGTGAGACCCTTGCCATGAGCGGCATTCTCGCCGTTGACGATCGTCAATGAGATATCATATTCCTTCTTCAGAGAAGACAAAAGGGAAGAGACGATGTCTCTTCCGCTTTTTCCTACGATATCTCCTAAAAACAGTATATTCATTACTTCGCGACTTCGTTGGCACGCATTTCACGGATGACCGTGACTTTGATCTGTCCAGGATAAGTCAGTTCGTTTTCGATACGGTCCTTGATCTCTCTGGCGATCACATGACACTTGTCATCGGATACCTTGTCAGGGAGAACCATGACACGCACTTCTCTGCCGGCCTGGATCGCATAGGCTTTCTCGACGCCGTCAAATTCATTGGCGATCTTCTCGAGAGATTCCAGACGGTTGATGTAGTTTTCAATGCCTTCATATCTCGCACCCGGTCTGGCAGCACTCAGAGCATCCGCAGCCGCCACGAGCTGGGAGATGACACCCTTCGCCGGCACATCGCCGTGGTGGGATTCGATCGCATTGACGACAACGGCATTTTCGCCGTGTTTCTTCGCCAGTTTGGCACCCAGTTCAACATGGGTCCCATCCTGTTCAAAGTCGATCGCTTTACCGATATCATGGAGAAGTCCGGCTCTCTTGGCCAGGTTCTGATTGAGACCCAGCTCGGCAGCCATCATGCCGGCGAAGGCAGCGACTTCCATGGAGTGTTCAAGACCGTTCTGGCCATAGCTGTATCTGTAGCGCATACGTCCCAGCATCTTGACCAGTTCCTTGTCGATCCTGCCGATCTGCATCTTGAAGCAGGCTTCCTCACCATACTTCATGATGCTCTCATCCATTTCCTTGCGGGCCTTGTTGACGACATCCTCGATGCGTCCCGGCTGGATACGTCCGTCTTTGATGAGTGTTTCAAGAGCCTGTCTGGCGATCTCACGGCGGATCGGATCGAAGCAGGAGATCGTGATGACTTCCGGCGTATCATCGATGATGAGGTCGACACCCGTCGCCTGTTCAATGGCGCGGATGTTTCTGCCTTCACGGCCGATGATGCGGCCCTTCATCTCTTCGGAAGGCAGGGATACGACAGAGACCGTACGGTCTAAGGCTTCTTCCTGCGAATAGCGCTGGATGGCAGTAGCGATGATCTCCTGTGCGTTGACTCTCGCCTTGGCCTTCGCCTCTTCTTCCTGTTCGCGGATATAGGCGGCGACTTCGTTCTCCATCTTCTTTTCAACCACTTCCATGAGCTTCTGATGCGCCTCTTCCTGAGTCATGTTGGAAACACGCTCTAAAAGTGCGATCTGCCCATCGATACGTGATTGCAGGTCAGCTTCCATCTTATCCAGTTGTGCATTCTTTTCTTCAGCTTTTCTGATCTTCTCGTCTAAGTTCTTTTCTTTTTTTGTCAAGTTCTCATCACGGAAATTGAGAGAGTCTTCTCTTCTCTGGAGCTTGTTTTCCTGCGAAGTGAGTTCGCCTTTTCTCTCCTTGATTTCCTTTTCAGCTTGAAGCTTCAAATCATAGACCTGTGTCTTTCCGTCGAGGACAGCCTGTTTCACGGTACTCTTGGCTTCTGCTTCCGCATCTTCCAGGATCTTCTTCGCTTCCCTCTTGGCACCGGTGATGTTCATGTTGTTCAGGATGAACATGATGACAACACCGATCGCAAGGCCTATTAAACCAAATAAAACGGAAGTTACATTGAATTCATTCATGATGTACCTCCATTCGTTACTTTGATCTGGGTAAAATCCCACTAAAATAATACTATAAACGGGACATTTTCACAATTTAAAATGCAGGAATCAGTCCTGCATTTCATTCTTCTTATTGAGTTCCGCCTTCACCTTGGCAGTGATCTCTTCATCGATCGCCGGATTGGCCTTGAGGTAGCCTCTGACTGCTTCAAAACCCTGGCCGATCTTTTCGCCGTTGTAGGAGAACCAGGAACCGGACTTCTCTAAAATGCCCAGTTCGACACCGAGGTTGATCACTTCCGAGATATGGGAGATGCCTTCGCCATAGTAGATCTCTACCTGGCAGGACTTGAAAGGCGGCGCGACCTTATTCTTTGCGACCTTGACGTTGACCTTGTTGCCGATGATCTCGGAACCGTTCTTGATCGCTTCGGACTTTCTGACTTCCATACGGATCGTCGCATAGAACTTCAGGGCACGTCCGCCGGTCGTGACTTCCGGATTGCCGAACATGACACCGACTTTTTCTCTGAGCTGGTTGATGAAGATCGTCGTACAGTTATTGGCATTCATGGCACCGGCCATTTTTCTCATAGCCTTGGACATCAGACGGGCATGGAGACCGATATTGGAGTCTCCCATTTCGCCATCCAGTTCTGCCTGCGGGACCAGAGCTGCGACCGAGTCGATGACGACCAGATCGATGGCGCCGGAACGGATCAGCACTTCCGCGATCTCCAGAGCCTGTTCACCGGAATCCGGCTGCGAGAGGATCAGTTCATCGACATCGACGCCGAGGTTCTTGGCATAACGCGGATCGATGGCGTGCTCCGCATCGATGAACGCGGCCTTTCCGCCGTCCTTCTGACACTCGGCGATGGCCTGTAAAGCCAGTGTCGTCTTACCGGAAGACTCCGGTCCGTAGATCTCGACGATCCTTCCGCGCGGGAAGCCGCCGACACCGAGAATATGGTCGATCGATAAAGAACCGGAGGAGATGACATCGACATCCACATTGGCATGTTCGCCAAGCTTCATGATCGATCCCTTTCCGTACTGCTTCTCGATCTGTTTCAGTGCTTCATTGAGCATCTGTTCCTTTTTGTCCTGAGTCTTTACGTTTTCTTCGTTTGTCTTTGGCATTTCAGTAATACCCTCCTAATACATTCTTACCGGCAAGAGGCCGTTTTCCTACATCGATTCGAAAATAAATTCCTTGACCTGCATGAAATAGGAATAACCGCCGGCTACGGATACAAAGGCAGTGAACCAGATCAGCAGATCGCTGATCGGCAGATAGTAGAGTTCAAACGGCAGATTGTTCAATAATACCAGAATGATCGTGAACATCTGCAGGACCGTCTTGAGCTTGCCGAGCATCCCGGCAGCCACGACGACACCGTTCTGTGCTGCCAGCATACGGCAGCCGTCGACGATGATATCTCTCGCCAGCATGATGACGACCGGTAAAAACGGGATCATCCCCTTCACTGCTAACGTGACAAGAACAGACGTGGTGAGAAGCTTGTCAGCGATCGGATCCGCGAATTTTCCGAACGTCGTGATGAGATTGTTCTTGCGGGCCAGATGACCGTCCAGATAGTCCGTAAAGGAAGCGATCGCGAAGATCGCCAGCACGATCAGATTCAGTAACGGAAGCGATACGTGTCCGATCTGAAAGACCGGCAATGTGATACCGGCACTCTGGTAAGGGAAGAGCCATATCAGCATTACGACCGGTACCAGGATGATACGGATGATCGTCAGTTTGTTAGGTAAATTCATAGTTCTGCCTTTCTACATCAGTATAATCAACACTTGAAATTTAATCAAGTTATCTGCTCAAAGAAAAGAAGAGACTTCTCTTCTTTATGAAAACATTCAATAAGCCATGTTCTGTACTGGACAATCATTTATCTGCGCATTGCTGCGCCTCTGCTTTCCCTTCATTTCGTTCCGCAGAGTTCCCCTACCAAATTTGGGTTTCTCGCTTGTGGGGTTTATCACGTTCCACTCTTCCGTTTCCGGAAGACTCGTCTCTTTGACACTTTTACAGGCTCTTTCCATAGTTTCCCTTAGGAAGTACACCAGCCGTCAGGGTTGCCCCTGCCTAAGCTTATTGTTTCGCTTAGCACAAACACTACTATCATCTCAGATAGTGCGAGCATGGACTTTCCTCTGCCTTGCGGCAGCGATTGTCTGAATGTTGTTTCCCCTATTTCTTACTGTATACCATTTCTTCCAGACGGGAGAGCCTCTTTAAGAGGTCGACAGAAGAATAGGAAGTCGTATTCGAAAGATCGAAGGCCTTCTGTTTTCCCTGCAGTTCGATGTTCTCGTTGTTCAGCATCTTGATCTGCGCCTCGAGTTCGGCGATATGATCGAGAAGCTCCTGGACGTTGTCTTCCATCTTCTGGTAGTCTTCCAGGACCTGATCGAGAAAGGAATCGACTTCCGAAGCAGAGTAGCCTTTGAAATCGACCTGGAACTGTTTTTCGAGGATCTCATCCGGTGTTAAATTCAGCTTTTCCATAATGTTCTCCTATAATATTTTACTTCATTTACAGCCTCTCTTCAAGCGACTTCAATTTTAAATCAATGTATCTTATAATAGTAGGAGTGAAATGGTGAACTATCCGAACAAGAGAAACACGTATCACAAGGCAGCGGCATCGCAGTCCCGGCGCGGGATGTCTTTAGAGGAGGACATCAACACGTCAAATGAGTTCTATCTCAAGGAGGACAGCGCGGTCATTCACAAGAAACCGACACCGGTGACGATCGTCAAGGTCGACTATCCGAAAAGAAGCGCTGCCAAGATCACGGAAGCGTATTTCAAACTCCCGAGTACGACCGACTACAACGGTATCTACAAAGGACGGTATCTGGACTTCGAGGCGAAGGAATGCGTCTCGCTGACCGCGTTCCCTTTCAGCTCCATCCACGAACATCAGATCAGACATCTGGAAAGCGTCCTGAGGCATGGTGCTGTCGCCTTCCTGATCCTGCGCATGACTTCCTACGAGCAGGACTATCTGATAAAGGCAGAGGATTTCCTGAACTTCTACAAGACGGCTAAGAGGAAATCGCTCCCCTATTCCTGGATCCAGGAAAACGGACATCCGATCCCTTTCCGCTATCAGAAACCATGTGATTATTTAAGGGTGGTAGATGAGGTCTTCGGACTTTAGGAGAAACCATGAGCATTAAAAAAACAAAAGTAAAGAAAAAAGCGTCCGGCACGAAGATCGCATCGGTCATCGTCTCCGTCATCGCTGTTTTAGGCCTGATCGGCATGACAGCAGGATTCGGAGTCATTGCCTATATGCTGAAAGACAAGCCGGAACTGGATATGCAATTGCTGGAAAACAAGGAATCCAGTGTCATCTATGACGTCAACGGCGATGTCATTGCCGAACTCGGCATGACCATCCGTGAAAACGTCACCTATGATGAGCTGCCGAACTGTCTGATCGATGCCTTCGTGGCCGTAGAAGATTCCCGTTTCTTTGAACACAACGGCTTCGACCTTCCGCGTTTCACCAGAGCCTTTATCGACAACATCCGGACGATGTCCTTCTCCCAGGGCGGTTCCACCTTCACGATGCAGCTTGTCAAGAATACCTTCTTCGTCAATGACGATACCGGACAGCAGGCTGCCAGATCCGGTCTCGACGGCATCAAGCGTAAGATCCAGGAGATCGCGCTGGCCTTCGAACTTGAGAAGAACACCAGCAAGGAGAACATCTTCGTCCAGTATCTCAACAAGATCAACTTCGGCGGCAACCGCAACATCAGAGGCGTTGAAAAGGCTTCGGAGTACTACT
This sequence comes from Erysipelotrichaceae bacterium, assembly GCA_017419065.1. Classification (GTDB taxonomy): domain Bacteria; phylum Bacillota_I; class Bacilli_A; order Erysipelotrichales; family Erysipelotrichaceae; genus Colivicinus. The sequence goes on from JAFOMB010000113.1 coordinate 8,423, forward strand.
TCGGAAAATCCGTTAAGGAACTCAACCTCTCGGAAGCCGCACTGTTGGCAGGTGTCATCAATGCCCCGACAGCCTATAACCCTCACAACAATCTCGAAGCCGCGACCAGGAGACGGAATGTCGTTCTCCAGCAGATGAACAACCACGGCTATATCACCGATACCGAATACGAACTCGCCAGAAGCGTCAAAGTAGAAGATCTCCTGGTCGATCCATATACCGGAAACGGCAGAGGCGGCAATAACGGCATCCCTTATCAGGCTTACGTCGATGTCGTCGTCTCCGAGATCTATGATCTCACAGGTCTTGATCCATACAGCACGACGATGCATGTGTATACCTACATGGATCCGGAAGTCCAGAGTCTCATGGACAGGATACAGGCCGGAGATGTCGACGGCTACTTCGAATATCCGGATGACGAATTCGAACTGGCATCCATCTCCATCAACAACCAGACCGGTGCTATCAACGGTGTCCTGGGCGGCAGGAACTACGCCGACGGCGGTGCCCTGCTCCTCAATCACGCCACCGATCAGTACAAGCAGCCGGGATCTTCCATCAAACCGATCCTCGACTATGCCCTGGCCTTCGAAAACCTGGGCTGGTCTACCAGCCACGTCGTCGATGACAAGCCGATCACCTACCCGGGTACCAATACCTTAGTCGCCAACGCGACAGGAAGATACAACGGCCAGACGACACTGAGAGATGCCGTGGGCAATTCTCTTAACACACCGGCTATCCAGGCCCTGCAGGCCGTCATCAATGCCAAGGGCAATGAATACGTCGTCGACTACATGCATTCCATGGGCTTCGACAATATCACCCTGGATGACTTCAATGTCCAGTATGCGATCGGCGGTTCCACTATCGCCGTCTCCTGCAAGCAGATGGCCGCAGCCCAGGCAGCACTCATGAACTATGGACGCTACATCACCCCGCATACGATACAGCGCATCGAATTCACCAGTGAGAAGGCGCCGGTCACCCCGGTCTACAACCCGGTACAGACCGTCTCCGAACAGTCGGCCTTCCTCACAACGGAACTCCTATATTCCAACGTCAACGGCGGCTACGCCAACCTGATGCAGATCCTCATCGACAGCTATCCGGTCTACGCCAAGACAGGTACGACCGACTGGGGCAACAGCGGACGTCCATACGGCATCCCGGACGGTTCCATCAAAGACGGCTGGATGATCGGATCTACTTCCGAATATACGGTCGCTACCTGGATCGGCTATGAAAAGGCCCAGGCCGACAAGCAGTCCTACGTCCTCTACAACGTCTATCTCTCCAACATCCAGGGAAGAGTCACCAACCTCGTCCTCGATAAAGACGTGGAAGTCCACGGTTCCCCGGCTCGTGTCAGCAGACCGGACGGCATCGTCGGTATCACCCACATCATCGCCACCTATCCTTACGCCTCTCCGATTGAAGGCATGGATCCGAAATACATCACTTCCGGTCTGATCAACTCCCAGTTCGCGAGCCTCGTCGCTCCGGACAGCGCGGAAGTCAAGGATATCAACGGGGCGACGATCACCTACCCTGTCAATACGACAACGAATAAGGATGATCCTACCAAGGTGGATATCCCGATCAAGATCGAATGGCCGGCCTATCCGGATGCGGACAAGCTCGTAGTCGCGGAAGAGACCATGGATATCTCCCTGCGCAACAGCAACGGCGATGTTCTGGTACCGGCTACCGGCAGAAGGCTCTTCGACTATTCCTGGGTCTACGGTCCTATCCGCTACAAGGCCGAGATCAAAGTCAACGGCCAGGTCGTCGATACGGTCATCCAGGACACCAATACGCTGGAAAAGACCTATACGGTCTCTCCAAACGATCAGATCCACGTGGAAGCCTATTACGGCTATGAATTCAAGGAGATCAACTCCCCTAGCCGTGTCAGCAAGGATTACACGGTACCGGATGGCTTTGTGACGATCACCATCCCTGGTGCCGACTACAACGGCAAGAAGGCAGATCTCGAACAGTGGGCCATTTCCAACAACATCAATATGACGATGAGAGAACTCCCGGCCTCCTCTTCCAACCCTGCCGGTACCTTCCAGATCTTCAACAGAGTTACGGACGAACAGCTCAATCCGGGTTCCTCCTACTCCTTCAAGCAGTCTGAGATCCCGACGCTCCAGTTCGAATGTGCCTACTATGTCGATCTGTTCGCCATCACGGTCTCGCAAGGACGCTATCCGGGAAGCGATGTCAGACTCTCCGCTTCCACGGATGAACCGATCACCTGGACAGTTCTCTCCGGTCCTGCCGGAAATGACGGCGACATCCTCCACATCAACAACGATGCCAAGGCAGGAGACGAGATCCTCGTACGGGCTACCGGACAGAACTCCGGCTACTCCACGACCGCGACCATCGTCGTCGAAGCCGTACCGCAGCCGTAACACAGATACCATCAACACAAAGAAGCCGGATCTCCCGGCTTCTTTTCTTATAGATTTGTAAATAAAAAAGGAACAGCTACTGTTCTGTTCCTTCCTTGACTTCCTTTTCCTTATTGGCCTTTGTCTCTTTTTCCTTCACAAAGCCCTGGATCTCGACATTCACAGAGGCTACCGGGATCCCTGTCATATCTTCCAGTGCTTCCCGGACTCTCATCTGAGCCTTTGAACACGTCTTGACGATGTCGATATTCTGCTTCAGCTTCACATTCAGAACGACAGAAAACTGATCGTCCTTGAGTTTGACTTCCGCAAAGTCGTTTTTCTTATTCGGATAGATGCCGCTCACCTTGAGCGCAGAGATCTCTGCGATATCCTTGAATACCTTATTCTCGAGAACGATATTCCCGATCTCGCTCTTGTTTTCTATGACCATATCTCTATCACCTCGATATTGATTATATCATCCTTCTGAGACCTTTCGGGTACTTATTTTTCATGCGTCCCTTGCGCAGACGTCCCTGTCCCAAAGAGATCCCGTGATAAGCGATCAGGTAATCGCCGTCATCGCCTTTGACAGGCAGTTCCTGTCCTCCGACATAGAGACGGTATTCTTCTTCCTTCAGCTCATAGACATGACGATAGCGGCCTTTTAGAGTATTGGCTCTGTAGAAGGCATGGGAGAATTCAAAGCTGTCCCCTTTCAGCGTCCCGGCTTCGATTCCCTGTCGGAGTATCCCATTCCCGAGATCCGGTAAGGGAACTTCACTGAGATAATAGGTATCTTTATGTTTATAGAGATGGAGACCTTCGATGCCGATCTCTTCGGAAAGAAGATTCCGGATCTTCTTTGAAGTCTCTTCCTTCAGCAGTTTCAATGGACGGACATCGGATGTCCTCTGCTTTTTCATGACTGCGAAGAACTGCCCCTCCGTATGATCGAGAGGACAGAGTTTGACTGTTCCCTCCAGTTTTGAATGAGAGACAGGAAAGTCCTGCCTGATCAGTTCCATATCCGGGTGTCTTTCCAGGAAGGAGAGGATCTGATCCTCATCTTCTTCAAAGGCATAGGTACAGGTGGAGTAGATCAGGATCCCTTCTCCCTTTAAAGCCGTATAGGCGTCCTCCAGAAGGCCTTTCTGGATGGAGGCGAGTTCCTCTATGTTGGAGAGAGAATAGGTCTCCAGGATCTCCGGATACTTCCGGATCATCCCTTCGCCGCTGCATGGCGCATCGAGAAGGACGACGTCGCACTGTCCTTCCAGTAAAGAAGCGAGCTCCTCTGTTTTCTTCGATACGACGATCGTCTTATCGAGTCCCATCCTTTCAAGGTTGGATGAGAGTATCTGTGCCCGTTTGTGGGAGATGTCATTGGCGATGGCCAGATCATAGGAAGAAAGACGGTTCAAAGCGTTGATGGTCTTGCCTCCGGGTGCCGCACAGAGATCGAGGATCAGGTGTGCCTTCCTGCCTTTCAGACAGGAGGAAGACAAAGAGGCGGCGATCTCCTGGGGATAGATGAGCCCCAGTTCATAGGCTTTTGTCTTTCCGATGTTCTCTTCGCTGTGATAGAAGGAATCTTCGCTTAAGGAAGACGGCTCATACGGGAAATCGAGAACAGAGAGGATCGTTTCCCTGTCTGCCTTGACGGTATTGAGAAAAAAGCCCTTCGTCAGCTCTTCCTGCAGAGAAGAAAGAAAGGCCTCGTGATCTTCGGGGAAGTATTCCCTGATGCGTTTTATAAAGAGATCATTCATGTTCGTAGTGATATCCCAGCATCCTGTCTGCCATGCGGTAGTTGCCTTTGCGTATCTCTTCCTTGATGCGGGTGGAGGAGACCTTCTTGCCATAGTAGGTCACTTCCGGTACAACTTCCACGTCAAAAGCGCAGATCGAGGAAGAAGAAAGCGTCCCGCTGTCTCCCTGTCCCTTGAAGCCGAAGCGGAAATCGAAACCGCAGACCAGCGTATCGATATTCAGGGCATTCAGATACTTCTTAATGAAGTCTTCCGGAGAGGTCTTCATCATGTCCCTGTCGAAGCAGATGATGACGAGGATGTCGATGCCGTACTTCTCATAGAGCGCTTCCCTCTGTTCGAGAGTGTTGATCTGGAAGCGGTCCTCGTTGGAGACGATATTGCCGGGATCCTGGTCAAAGGTGATCAGACAGGTTTTGATATGCTTTTCCTCAGCGATCTTACGGCAGGTGGCGATCAGTTTCTGATGGCCGATATGGACACCGTCAAAAAAGCCAATGCAGGCGGCATTGGCCTCGATAGACGGAATATATTCAGTTGATAAATGATAGATCTTCATAATAAACCCCGTACACAGCGGAAGACATCTCCCTCCCGGTGATAGACAGCCAGGGCTTCTTTCTCCCTGACGAGGAGGACGGTATCGCTCTCCGTTTCCAGAGACAGTGGTTTTCCGTTGAGAACGTCCCTTGCATCGCTCACTTCTACTGTTTCATAGCGGGTAGAGAGCAGTTCATAGGGACTGTGTATATGATAGCGCCCGGACAGCACATCTTCAAGTTTATCGCATTCAGAAAGATCGATCTCATCGACAGCTTCTCTTCTGAGTTCCTTCAGCGTCCCGATGAGTCCCATGTCCTTCAGGATATCTCTCATCAGGGCACGGATGTAGGTACCGCCGGAGACTTCCGTGCGGAAGCAGAAGCTGTCTTCACTGGCAGAAAGCAGTTCGATGGAGAAGACTTCGATGGGTCTTTCCTTCACTTCGACTTCCTTTCCCTCGCGCTGATATTCATAGAGCTTCTTTCCGTTGACCTTGATGGCTGAGGTCATCGGCGGCAGCTGCAGAGACTTCCCGAGATAGGACTTTAAAACTTCCCTGAGCTTCTCCGGATCGTATTGTGCTGCTTCTCTTTCTTCCACGATCTTTCCGTCGATATCCAGGGTGTCGGTATCGATGCCTAAAAGGACCTCTGCGTTGTAGGTCTTCCGGTCCGAAGACAGGAACTGGGTACACTTGGCAGCGGATCCCAGCAGGACGATGAGGACACCGGTCGCATTGGGATCGAGGGTCCCGGTGTGGCCGATCTTTCTGATGCCGAAGACCTTGCGCAGTTTATGACAGACATCGAAGGAGGTCATGCCCTTCGGTTTATCGATATAGAGGATGCCGTTCATATCCCTATATTACCATGAGTCCCTGTGATAAAATGGAAACATGTCGATGAAAAAGATCCTGGGTTCACTCAGGAAAGCAGACGAGATGTTCTCCCTGATCGAGGCCGGCGATAAGATCGCGGTCGGGCTTTCAGGCGGGAAGGATTCTTCCCTGCTTCTCCACGCCCTGCATTTATATCAGTATCTCTATGAGAATGCCTATCATGAACATTTTGATATTGTCGGGGTCCATATCGATCTGCATTTCGGAGAGGAAGACATCACCCCTCTTCTCGATTTCTTTCGGAAGGAGAATGTCGAGGTCCATTACGAAGCTTCAAAGATCGCCGATATCCTGGCCTTACATAAGAAGAACGATCAGATACAGTGTTC
>JAFOMB010000114.1 GCA_017419065.1 Erysipelotrichaceae bacterium
TCATATGCCGGAAGTAAGGGCGACGATACACACCCATCAGCCTTATGCCACGGCGATCGGTCTCGTCAATGAATCTCTTCCTGCCTGCATGGTCACACTGATCGATGCCAATCACGCCAGGATCCACGTCGCTCCATGGACAAAGAGTTCCGATATCGGCATGGGCAAGATCGCGGTAGAATATGCCGGAGATGCCAATACCGTCATCATGAAGCACCATGGCGTCATCACCTTCGGAAAGGATCTGGAGGAAGCCTTATACGCAGCCGTCTACCTCGAAGAGGCGGCCAAATCCTACTGTATGGCCCGCATCATGGGCGCTGTTCCGGAGCTCACGGATCAGGAGATCGCCGATGAAGCTGCCGGATGGCAGACATATGGTCAAAAGTAAATGCGCATATAATATAGAAATCAATCATTAATTCCAATTGTGAAGCGCTTACAGAAATAGTAAAATAGTGGTGAATTTTCGTCTTGAAAGAGACTGTATTCTAAAGGAAAGGGAATAGAAAAATATGTTACTGAAAGACATCGTTGAACAGAACCATTTCGCATTTGTCGATTCCTTCGATTCCTGGCAGGATTCCATCTATGGGGCTGCTGCACCGCTTTTAGCGGACGGTACCCTGGAGAAGGAATACCTCGACAAGATCGTCGAGAACGTCAATACCTATGGTCCTTACTTCGTCATCATGCCGGATGTCGCTATGCCGCACTCCACATTAGGCGGTGCCGGTGTCAACAAGACAGCCATCGGCTTCTGCAAGGTCAAGGAACCGGTCGTCTTCGATCCGAATGATGAATCCAAGAACGCCCGCCTGTTCTTCACTCTCGCTGCTGTCGATAACGACAAGCATCTCCAGAACATGGTCATGCTGTCGGAAATGCTCGTTAAGGAAGGTATCATTGAAGATCTTCTTGCCGCTGAAACAAAGGAAGACCTTCTTGATATAGATAAAAAATATTCAGATTGATTTAGAAAGGGGACAAAATGAATATTTTAATGACGATTTGGGAGTATTTCGCAAATAACTTCCTGAAGACTCCAGCTTACTTCATCGGTCTCATCACTGTGGTCGGCTACATTCTCCTCAAGAAAGAATGGTATGAAGTATTCTCCGGCTTTATCAAAGCCACTGTCGGTTATAAGGTTCTCTTAGTCGGTTCCGGCGGCTTATCCAGCACCTTCAAGCCGATCATCAGCGCTTTATCCAACAAGTTCGGTATCGATGCCATGATCCTCGACACTTATGTCGGTCAGGTCGCTGCACAGGGTGCCATCGAAACCGTCGGTCGATCCTTCGGTCAGGTCATGATCCTGCTGCTGATCGCCTTCGTCTTCAATATCCTCCTGGTACGTTTCCAGAAGATCACGAAGATGAGAGCTGTCTTCACAACAGGTCACGTTCAGACTCAGCAGGCTACTTTCGCATTCTGGATCTTCCTCACCTGCTTCCCGAAGTTAGGTGAAGCTCCGATGCTCATCCTCATGTCCATCCTTCTCGGTCTGTACTGGGCAGTCGGTTCCAACCTCACCGTTGAAACAGCTCAGAGACTGACAGATGGCGCAGGCTTCTCCGTTGCTCACCAGCAGATGTTCGGTATCGCCATCTATGAATGGTTAGGCGGCAAGCTCTTCGGCGGCAAGACCGGTAAGGGCAAATCCTTCGAAGACTATGAACTGCCGGGCTGGCTGTCCATGTTCAACGAAAACACTGTTTCCACTTCCATCCTGATGCTGCTCTTCATCGGCACCATCATGGTCATCACCGGTAAGGAAGCTTTAACAGCTGCCGGTGTCGCAATGCCTAACGGAAGCTTCTTATTCGCAGTCTTAGATAACTCCTTAGCCTTCGCTGTCTACATGGCAGTCCTGCAGCTTGGTGTCCGTATCTTCGTCGGTGAATTAACGAACTCCTTCCAGGGTATCTCCAACAAGTTATTACCGGGTGCTGTCCCAGGACTTGACTGTGCAGCATCTTACGGTTTCGGTTCTGCCAATGCCGTCACCTTCGGCTTCATCTTCGGTGCTGCCGGTCAGTTCTTAGCTATCGGCTTACTGATCCTCATGAAGTCTCCGGTCGTCGCTTTAGCAGGATTCGTCCCTGTCTTCTTCGACAACGCCACGATCTCCGTTTACGTCAATGCGAAGTCCGGTGCTAAGGCTGCTATGTTAGCTTCCTTCGTCAACGGCTTACTGCAGGTCTTCTGCTCTGTCTGGGCTGCACAGTTCTTCATGCTCGACGGTGTCACAGTTCTTACTCAGACTGTCAATGCCAAGGGCTGGATGGCTATGTTCGACTGGGCTGTCATTTGGCCGGCATTCGGTGCTATCATGCACTACTTAGGCTACATCGGTGTTGCTATCATCGTAGTTGTCTTAGTAGCTATTCCTCAGTTACAATATAGAAGAGATCCAGAAGGATACTTCTTATGTGTATCTGACTGGGAGGCTTATAAGAAGCACGTCGAAGAGATGAACGCTTCCAAATAAGTCAGTCTATAGAAAGAGGTGACAAAAATGGTTAAAATCTTAGTTTGTTGTGCAAGCGGCTCAGGCACATCCATGATGATGAAGCTGACAGCAGAAAAGGCCTGCAAGTCCTTAGGCATCGAAGCAAAAGTTGAACACGCTCCGATCGCAGAAGCAAAATCCAGCGCCAGAAATTTTGATGTCGTCATCACATCTCCGGCTTTCGTCAAGACATTCGATTCCATCAAGGATCATGTCGTCGTCGCAGCAGTCAAGAACCCGCTGTCTCAGCCGGAATACGTCAATGTTCTGAAAGAAAACGGATTAGCTGAGTAATTAACCAGGATAAAAGGGCTAGTTCATCTAGCCCTTTTTCTTATTAAAGAGAGGTAAAACACACATGAAATTTGAAAAGAAACATCTGGATGATATCGTACGCTGCTACTGCACAAGCCATATCGATATCGGTGATGATACATATGCCTTCTTCGCTTCCGAGAATCCGGAAAGCCAGTGCTATTCCTATACGGGAGACAGCTTTGAGAAGAAGGAAGTCGTCTGGGAAGGTGACAGAGGCGGATGCATGTCCATCATCCCGTTTGCGACAAGAACAGGAGAGTTCCTGGCCGTCAATGAGTTCTATCTGAAGATCTCCCCTTCTTCCTCCAAACTCGTCTGGGGAAAGAAGACAGAGGACGGCTGGCAGGTAAAGGATCTCTTCAACCTCGCCTATCTCCACCGCTTCGATATCTATCATGTCGATGGAAAAGACTATGTCATCTGCGCGACCATCGCCAGAGACAAGAGAGACAAGGGCGACTGGACAAGACCTGGTCAGATCTATGTCGGAGAAGTCCCGGCAGACCTGGAGAACGAGAACGTCGTACTGAGACAGATCGGCGACGGCTACTTCCGCAACCACGGCTATACCAGAAGCACCTATGAAGGAAGAGTCTGCGGCTACTTCGGTTCTGATTACGGCATCGTCCGTGTCACACCGCCGCATGATGATGTCGACTGGAAAGTCGAAAAGGTCCTGGACGGCAACATCTCCGAAGTCGCTGTCTGCGATATCGACGGAGACGGAAACGATGAGATCATGACGATCGAACCGTTCCACGGCAACACCATCCATGTCTACAAGTTAAAAGACGGCAAGTATGAAGTCGACTACACCTATCCGAATGAGATCGACTTCGCCCATGCTTTGGTCTCCACTACGCTCTGCGGCAAGCCGTGCTTCGTCGCCGGTATCCGGCGTATCGACTGCGAATGCTTCGTCCTGACTTATGAGAACGGGGAATACAAGGTCCATATGGTCGATCAGGGAGGCGGACCTGCCAACCTCGATGTCATCCATCACAACGGTAAAGAATACATCCTGGCAGCCAATCACACCAGAAACGAAGCTGCCATGTATGAAGTCACGGAGGAATAAAACATGTTAGAAAAGCTGAAACAGGAAGTCTTTGAAGCCAACCTGGCTCTTCCGAAACACGGACTCGTCATCTTCACCTGGGGCAATGTCTCCGGTATCGACAGAGAAAAGGGACTGGTCGTCATCAAGCCGTCCGGCGTCGACTATGACAAGATGACGGCCGAAGATATGGTCGTCACAGACCTCGACGGCCATGTCGTTGAAGGAAAGCTGAAACCGTCTTCCGACCTCATGACACACCTGGAGTTCTACAAGAACTTCCCGAACATCGGCGGTGTCGTCCATACGCACTCCATCAACGCCGTTGCCTGGGCACAGGCCGGCAAGGATATCCCGGCATTAGGAACCACTCATGGCGACTACTTCTACGGTCCTATCCCTTGCACGAGGTATATGACACCGGAGGAGATCGGCGGCGAATACGAGCTCAATACCGGTAAGGTCGTCGTTGAGACATTCAGGGAGAGAAAGATCAATCCGGATCAGATGCCGGCAGTCCTCGTCAGATCCCATGGCCCATTCACCTGGGGCAAGGATCCGTTCGACGCTGTCCACAATTCCGTCGTCCTGGACGCTCTGGCAGAGATGGCCATCAAGACCTTCTCCATCAACAGAGAGACAGAGACCATGCAGCAGGAATTATTAGACAAGCACTTCTTAAGAAA
>JAFOMB010000115.1 GCA_017419065.1 Erysipelotrichaceae bacterium
CAGAAGTGCGTTTCCTTTTCGTGTTCATCTTCCTTCTGCCAGTAGAAGTTGAGATGGATGCCTTTGTTTAAGAAGGCCATCTGTCTTATACGTTCGAATAAGGTCCGGTAGTTGTAGACAGTACCTTCCTTGAAGATCTCCGGGTCAGCCTTGAAGCGCACTGTGGAACCCGTTTTCTCTTTTTCGCAGGTACCGATCTGCTTTAACGGCTGATCGACCTTGCCGCCGTTGTGGAAGCGGACAAAGTAGACCTTGCCGTCCTTATGGACCGTGACTTCCAGCCATTCACTCAAGGCATTGACGACAGAGGCACCGACGCCATGCAGACCGCCGGATACTTTATAAGCACCGCCGCCGAACTTGCCGCCTGCGTGCAGGACGGTAAAGATCGTCTCGACAGTGGAAATACCGGTCTTCGGATGGATCTCTACCGGCATACCTCTTCCGTCATCTTCAACCGTGACGATGTCATCCTGGTCAACGGTGACGGTGATGTTTTTCGCATAGCCTGCGAGAGCTTCATCGATGGAGTTGTCTATGATCTCCCATACCAGGTGATGGAGGCCGGCTTCCGATGTCGTACCGATATACATACCCGGTCTCTTGCGTACCGCTTCGAGACCTTCCAGTACCTGTATATCGTCCGATGTATAGTTGTCATGTTTGATCGATGTATCAGCCATTGTGTTCCTCCTTCAGATGTATGAGTTTGTATTCTCTGTTCAGATGGATGTCTTTGATATCCGTATCGGTAATGATCGTCTGGGCTCCCTCCGGCAGATGATCCAGAAGTCTTTGCCGGTTGTCCTGATCCAGTTCGGAGAGGACATCATCCAGTAAGATGACCGGCATCTTTCCGCTGCTTTCCTGTATGTAGGAGATGAGAGCGAACTTGAAGGCGATGAGGACCATCCTCTTCTGTCCCTGGGAAGCGATGGCTTCCAGGTCTTTGTCTCCCATGCGGAAGGAATAGTCTTCATGATGGGGCCCATAGGTCGTGTAGTGGTAATAGAGGTCTCTCTCACGGCTTTTCTTCATATCCTCTCTGATCTGTCCTTCCTTGGAACACGGTCTGTAGGAAGCTTCTATCGGCGTATCAGAGGAAGAGAGATCATGATAGATGGATGAGAGATGTCTGTTGATGTGTTCGAAGAACTCTCTTCTCTTTTCTTCGATGATCTGTATCTGGGGAACCATCGTCTCTTCCAGGAGATCCAGCAACATCTCATCGATCTCCAGTTCCTTTAAGATCTTATTCTTGTCTTTGAGAAGAGAATTGTAGCGCAGAAGGGCTTTTAAGTACTCTGGAGAGACCTTTCCGATCTCGATGTCCAGAAGCCTTCTCCTGTCTTTAGGACTCTGTGAGAAGAGTTCTAAGTCGTTTGGTTTGAATAATACAGCATTGAGCTTTCCGATATAATCAGAAGTTCTCTTTATCAGGATGTCATTGTGGAAGAGCGTCTTCCCGTTCTTACTGATGACGACCCGGAATTTCCCTTCATCCGTATCC
>JAFOMB010000116.1 GCA_017419065.1 Erysipelotrichaceae bacterium
GAAGCCAACATCGCCAGAGCAGAAGGTCTGCGCACTATCGCTGACAACCCGAAAGTCGATGTCGTCGCAGAATATGAAATGACAGCTGAAGATATGTCCCAGGCTCAGAACTTCGTCGACCAGATGATGATCGAGCACCCGGATGTACAGGTCGTCATCTGCCACTTCGCTTCCATCGCCATGGCTGTTGATGAACAGCTCCAGGCATACCGCAACCAGATCGATGCCGATCACTTCGCCGTATTCTCCTGCGACTTTGACGATACATTAGCTTCAAAGATGGTCTCTTCTCTCAAGAACGAGTCCTTCATCCGTGCTACAGGTACTTACAACCCGGCACTCAACCTGATCTTTGAAGTCACTATGGGTCAGCATGACAGCGAACTGACTCCTGAGAAGATCTTCTTCTTCCCGGTCGTCTCCTTCACTGCTGAAGAACTCGCTGAGGCTCAGTAATCCGATCAAGCCCATCAGATGATGGGCTTTTTCTTTGCTAAAATGGAAATAAGGGAGGTAAAACATCATGTATCATCAGATCAAGGTCGAAGAAAAAAGACCGGAAGTCCTGGTCTATAATGATATCTATTATTCCAACCGCCGCTCGAGATGGGGAAGAGACTACCATCCGTTACGGATGCATATCGAGATCCCGATGTATTTCCATCATGACAATCCAAAGACACCGGTATTGATCTGGCTCGAAGGAGGAGGATGGAGAAACGTCTCTCCGGCACTGCGTCTGGGTGAACTCAGCGCCTTTGTCTATCAGGGATATGCTGTAGCGAGTGTAGAGTACTCTGTCAACGCCAACAACATCTGGCCGGCTCCGATCGAGGATATCCATGAGGCGATCTCTTATTTGAAAGATCACTGTGAAGAGTTCAACATCGATCCGGAACGCATCGCCATTGCGGGCGATTCAGCCGGAGGACAGCTTGCGGCCATCGCTGCGATGACAGAAGGTGCCAGGGCAGGGATCTGCTACTATACACCGGGAGATTTCCCGCATATGAAGGAAGGCGCAGACTTCTTCTCGCTGGAAGATCTCTTGGTCGGAAAGCACATCTGGGATGATGAGAAGCTGGTAAAGGAAGTCGATCCGAGGACCTATGTCACCAAAGACGCGCCACCGTTCCTCTTCTTCCAGGGAGACAACGACGCTTTAGTCGATCCGTCTTCCAGCAGATCTCTCTATGATCTTTTAGTAGAAAACGGCTCTGATTCCGATTACTATCTCGTAGAAGGCGCTATGCACTGCGATACTCTCTTTACCCAGGAAGCCATTCAGAACATCGTGCTCGACTTCCTCAGGAAGCACGTATAAGTCTATGACACGCATTCAGATCGATTTCTACTCCGAATCTCTGTATGAGAACACCCAGGCCTATGTGATCCTTCCGAATTCCCATGCGGATTTCCTGGCCAACGGCGTACGGAGAAATGAGGAGGGAAAACTCAAAGTCCTGTGGCTGCTCCATGGAATGGGAGATGACTATACATCCTGGATCCGGAACACCAGCCTGGAACGCTATGCGCTTGCCAGAGGGATCGCTGTCGTCTGTCCGTCTGTTCCGGCGCAGAGCTTCTATACAGACATGGTCAACGGACCGAAGTGTTTCCGCTACATCGCGGAAGAACTCCCTGCTTTCATGAGAGAGACCTTCCCGCAGTTCTCCGATAAGAAGGAAGACAACTACATCATGGGTCAGTCCATGGGCGGCTACGGCTCTCTGAAGATCGGACTGTCCTACCCGGAACGCTATCAGGCGATCGGTGTTCTTTCCTCCGGAAACCTCATCGAAATGGAACTTCCTCCTCAGACAGAAGAGGAAAACTTCCTGACACCGATCTACGGTGTCGGAAAGAATGCCTTCGGGACGGATACGATGAAAGACGCCCTCGGGACAAAGCACGACATCCTTTATCTTCTGGAGGAAGCACTGAAAGAAGGAAAGAAGATCCCGGATATCCGCATGACCTGCGGGACAGAGGATTTCATAAAGAACGTCTCCGATTCGACAGCTGATTTCCTGAAGAAGAAAGCAGAAGAACACGGATTCACCTTCTCCTATGAGACAGGACCGGGAGAACACAACTGGGACTTCTGGAATCACTGGCTGCCGGTATTACTGGATGAGATGGGACTGACATCCCTCCTGTAGAAAAGAGATACAAGCTATCAAAAAAGAGCTGGTTAACCAGCTCTTTTTCTTATTCCATCATTTTCTTGATGTCTACCGCATTTCCTGTATGCGGTTTGTTTGGATCCTGACGGTAAGCCTTTCTCCTGGCTCTCATCTCTTTCGCCTCTTCCGATCCGCTGTTGAGGAGGATCTTGACAGCTCTCGGTGCGGCGTACTTGATAAGGCCTGTGACCTTGTCTTCCGCAAAGCGCATCGTGCTGGCTTCCGGCATATCTCTTCTCAGATGGATCGCATCGAACTCACATCTCGTCGTGCAGAGACCGCATCCGATACATCTGTTGACATCGACAATCGTCGCGCCGCAGCCGAGACATCTCGAAGCTTCGGTATGGACCTGTTCCTCTGTGAGGAGCTTGCGGTTGTCCTTGAAGGAGTAGGAGGCATCGATGCTTTCATCGACAGCCGGTTCCTGACGGTCCGCTGTATCGTAGGAATCGAGGGCGATATCATACTTATTGAATTCCTTGAAGAAACGTCTGTCTCTGCCCATCTCCTGATCGACATTGTTTTTGGAGACCTTTCTGGCCAGGGATTCCGCTGCTTCATGACCCTGTCCGATCGCGTCGATGACGAACTTCGGACCGGTATAGACATCACCGCCGACGAAGATATCTTCCTCTTCTGTCTGATATGTGAACTTGTCAGCTACCGGATAGTTGCCATGCCAGTAAGTGACCTTGGAATCCTTTAAGAGATCGCCCCATTCGATAGCCTGACCGATGGCGAAGATGATCTTATCAGCCTTGACTTCCATCGTCGTCTCTTCGTCATATGCCGGATTGAACTTGCCGTTCTCATCGATCGTAGAGAGACACTTCTTGAAGATGATACCCGTGACCTTTCCGGCTTCATCCACGAGGACTTCCTTCGGACCCCAGCCGGCGTTGATGACGACATCTTCCTCTTCCGCTTCCTTCTGTTCTTCCTTGGAAGCCGGCATCGTCTCTCTGCTTTCCAGACAGAACATCGATACCTTTTCCGGATGGAAACGGTGAGCGGTACGGGCACAATCGATCGCGACATTGCCGCCGCCGACAACGACGACTTCGCCGTCAATCTTCTGATCATGGTTCTCAGAGGCCTTCTTTAAGAAGGAGACAGCGATATCGGTACCTTCCGCATGGTCATTGGCCACGTTCGGATATCTTCCGCCCTGGCAGCCGATGGCGATATAGAAGGCTTCATAGCCCTGTTTTCTCAGTTCATCAAGAGTGATGTCCTTGCCGACCTCGACACCGCATTTGATCTCGACACCCAGTTCACGGATGACATCGATCTCTGCTTCCAGGACATCCTTTTCCAGCTTATAGGACGGGATACCGTACATCATCATGCCGCCCGGCTTCTCATTCTTTTCGAATACGGTCGGATGATAACCCATGGTCGCCAGATAGTAGGCACAGGATAAACCGGCAGGACCGGCACCGATGATGGCGATCTTCTGATCCCATTCGCCGCTGACTCTGTTGATGACCTTCTTCGGGACGTATCTCGTCTCTTTATTCAGATCTCTGTCTGCCAGGAACTTCTTGACTTCATCGATAGATACCGGTCTGTCGATCGTTCCTCTCGTACAGGCATCTTCACAGCGCTTGTTGCAGACACGGCCGCAGATCGCCGGGAACGGATTCTCTCTCTTGATGAGAGCTAACGCTTCATCATATCTTCCCTCTTTGGCCATCTTGAGGTAGCCCTGTACCGGAACGTGTGCCGGGCAGGCTGTCTTACATGGAGCGGTACCTGTCTTGTGTGTATTGACTCTGGCAGTATCGCGGTAGTTCTCATCCCAGGCGTACTTGCCCCAGCGGATCTTATCCGGTAAAGGCTGCTTCGGATACTGGACTTCCGTTCCGTCTTTCTTGCAGAGCTTCTGACCTAACTTGACAGCACCGGCCGGACATACTTCGACACATCTGCCGCAGGCCACACACTTTTCCTTATCGACATGAGCTCTGTAGGCAGAAGCGGACATGTTCGGCGTGTTGTATAACTGAGAGGTTCTCAAAGCGTTACAGATCTTGACGTTGCAGTTGCAGATATCGAAGATGTGGTCTTCGCCGTCGATATTGGTGATCTGATGGACGTAGCCGTTATCTTCGGCCTTCTGCAGGATCTCCATCGCCTCATCATAGGTGATGTAGTGGGCTCTTCCGGTCTCTACCGTATAGTCAGCCATATCACCGACCTGGATACACCAGTCATCGCAATCGTCTGTACAGCCTTCTCCGAGAATAGCTCTCGAAGCACGGCAGGAACAGATACCGGCTGAGATATGACCTTCATACTTCTTCAGCCAGTAGGAGATCTTCTCGATCTTGATAGATTCATTACTGACAGCGACTTCTTTTTCTACCGGAATGACATGCATACCGATACCGTTTCCTCCCGGCATGATCATGGATGTGATCTTCTCCAGAGGCAGGAAAGTCATCTGTTCAAAGAAGGAAGCGACAGGCGGATTCTTTTCGATACGGTCGACAGAGGAGTTGAAAAGTTCTGCACTTCCCGGTACGAAATAGGAGACACGGTAGCGCTTCTCTTTCGGAGCGTCCTTGATCGGTCCGTTGTCATCATAGTGATCGCCATAGTCGTACTCCAGGAAACCATGGACACATAAGAGTTCAATGGTCTTCTTGAAGTCCTCATCACTAAGCTGCGTGTTTTTCGCACGCATCTCTTCGTAGGTATACCACTTTCTCTGTTTCAGAGTGAGAGCGACATCGACTTCATTCTCGGTGAGTACTTCTCTGAGTCCCCAGTATTCCGGGTCTGTAGAACGGATCCCACGGATCTTGTGTTCGACATTATCCGTGATTCTGCGCGCCAGTTTGGCGTACTTCTCCTTGAAGTCCTTCTCTCCCTCATACTTGGAGATCGTAGCAGGATTCTTTCGGTATATTTCCGGCATTTTATTCTCCCTTCGGATTCTTGTCCGCTATCTAGTGTTCTATTATTTTATCTTATTTTAAATATATAAAGCAAACCTAACTAAAGGTCCGGAAACCCGGACCTGTATAAATCTTTCTTTTTGTATCAGGAGAGATCCCGACAGTGTATTCTTCATCTGTCTTTCCTGCGTGTCATGATGATCCCGGCAATCGAGACGATCAGGATGACAGGAGCGATACGGACGAATATCCATTCAAAAGAATGGGCCGCTGTCCCCAGGACCGCCGTTTCCGGATCACTGTAATCCCATCCCAGGTACGGGCTGTTCAGAAGAAACAGTACAGCCAGCATCAGCAGAGTCAAAGCTGTCACGGCGATGAAGAACCAGTGAGTTCTCTTCCTCCGGGATAACTGCTGCTGAGACAGCTGAAGATTGATGACCTCCAGCTTCTGAGATATCGCTTTGAGATCCTCTGCTTCCGGTTCGCTGACTGTCTCTCCCAGCAGAGTACTGACAGGAGTCTCCAGAGCTTCCGATAAGGCAAGCAGCAGTTCGGAATCCGGAACAGAGAGACCCTGTTCCCACTTGGATACGGTCTGTCTCACGACGTTCAATTTGATGGCGAGTTCTTCCTGAGAAAGCCCCTTTGCTTTTCTGATATTTCTGATGTTTTCACTCAACATGGCAAAGCCTCCTTACGCCCTCATCGTATGGTCGAGACATCCGTTGCCGCAAGCAACGCATCTTAACATCCCCGCAACAGCGCTATCTTCTGATCTGCCTGATCCCTTTCATGATCGTGATCAGTGACAGGGCCAGTGTAGCAGCCCATATCACACCGCTGGTGAGTGCCGTCAGCGGAAGCATACTCAGATCTTCTCCGTTTGAACTGACCATGATCAGGGTGTTCTGAAGAGTGAGGATCGATACCAGGGCATCGATGAAGCTGATCGTCCTGAGAAGATGGACCAGGCTGTCTGAAGATCTCTTCTGTTTCTTGAGATTGACAGAAGCCATGATGATCTTATAGGTCGTATATGTCGCCATGGCGATGGCCGGGATCAGGGTCATGTTGACCGGCTTCTGCTGTCTGACCATGATGGAGACAGGGACGATCAGACTGATATTCAGGATGAGAAGCAGGAAGGATATCGCAAGAAAGGCCTTGTTTCTGACGCTTTCCTGTTCCTTCTTCTCATCGATCCTCTTTGCGGCGATGATGATAGAACCTCTGAGTAATACCAGCAGGATGTAGTAGATACAGATCGTCCCGTACCACAAAGAGGAGTGACGTATACCGAGATAGCCGTTATAGAACGCGAAAAGCAGTGTCACCGCAAGGGATACTGCCGCACTGATATATGTCTTGAAATCATACTCTGCTTTCCATCTGTCCAGAAAGCTCTTCATACCGTTCATAGATCTCTTCTCTTCATCTTTCAGTCAGTCGCTGATACCAGCATTATGACATATCTGTCCATATTCTTATCATAGACGCTCCAGCAGCAGGAACCATACCACTCGTGTCCGGCATCAAAGAGATCCGACCAGTCTGTCGTCCATTCATAGATATCCAGTTTATCTGTGCCCTCAGGAAACAGTACCTCGTTTACTTTCCGGAAGTCTTCCGGCTTGTTTCGCCTTCCGTGTACCGGTTCCATCAGCGCATACCAGTAGGGGACCGTCGTCCCGAAGTTTTCATCATCCGGTCTCCAGTCCGCATCATAATGGGCGTTGCCGTAGTAATCGGTCTTTATGATATTCGGACAGTAGAAAAACTCCTGATGATCCAATGGGGAAGGTTCTGCCTTCCCGATGTCATAAGTCAAAGGACGCATCCTATCTGCGACATCCTTCCCGAACATCGACCGGGCTCTTTCTATTTCTTCCACACTTTGTTTCGCCAGTGACTCAAAAACAGTACGCAGTGCTTCCCTGTGAGATCTCACCCCTTCATAAGGCTTCTCATCACTTAACAGATGATAGTCGACCTCACCGGCGAGATGATACTCACTGTTTTGATCATACTGTTTGATGTATTCATAGAA
>JAFOMB010000013.1 GCA_017419065.1 Erysipelotrichaceae bacterium
CGCATAGAGGATGTGATAGCCGTAGGTCGTTGTGATGACTTCGGATGTCTCTCCTTCCTTGATCACGGCTGCCTCATCGGCGAATTCCTTGACGAAGGTAGAAGTGTTGTGAGTTCCGACGATTCCGAGATAACCGCCGTCAGCTGCGGAAGTATCTTCGGAATACTGCTTGGCGACATCCTGGAAGGAAGACGTCTTGAGGGCATCCAGTACAGACTGGAGCTTGGCGCTTTCTTCTTCTGTCGGATTGGCGGTATGGACCGTATTGCCGTCGGCATCCGTGGATTCTGTCACATCAGCGACCTTGACGAGGATGTGATAGAGTTTCTTCGGCTGATAGGCATCGATGGCTCCCTGCACGTATTCGTCAGCGTGAGCGGTATAGTAGTCGCCCTGGAAGACAGATTCCTTCATGGAGAAGATGTAGAGCTTCTGCAGATCATCCAGTGTGGAATAGCCTTCCTGACGGACATATTCCAGGATCTGATCTTCGCCATAGTACTGCAGCATGTAGGCCGCATAGTTGGCAGCTCCTGTCTCCATCTCGGAAGTCGTCTTGACGGCGCTGTCGACGATGGCGTGACGCAGGGCATTGGACCCGGAATAGGTGCCGGCACCTTTATAGAGCGTGTCATAGAGTTCATCAGCTGTAAAGTTATGTTCATCTACACTGTATACGACGTATTGTCCATCGACCTGCTTGGTAGCGATCGCCGACTGTCTGTTCTTGACGGAATCTCCGATGTAGAGACCGATAAAGATCAGCAGGGCTAATCCGACGATGGCGACAAACCCGTATTTCTTGAGAAAATCACCAGTTTTCATATGGTACCTCCAAACTAGATTATTATATAAGATTTAAAAGGGATTGACAATTTACACAGAAAGGATTTCAGGAAAAGTTCAGACAGGGAGGAGAGATGATAAAACAACTATTCCCCAGTGGGTTATGCTATAATGCTTTTGGTCAAGAGAAAGGATAAAAGTATTAATATTATGGGATACACATTAACGATAAAGAATCTCCATGTCAAAGCAGGGGAGAAAGAGATACTCAAAGGCGTCGATCTGGATGTGAAGAGCGGTGAGATCCATGCGATCATGGGTCCTAACGGCAATGGCAAGTCCACACTCCTCCAGACCATTATGGGCAATCCTTCCTATACCGTTACCGAAGGGGAGATCCTCTTCAACGGTGAAGATGTCTTGAAGATGAGTGTCGATGAAAGAGCGAGAAAGGGCATCTTCTTAGCGATGCAGTATCCGCAGGAGATCTCCGGTGTCACCAATTCCGACTTTTTAAGAGCGGCCATGAATGCCCGCTTCGGGGAATCCACTTCCATCTTCAAGTTCATCAAGGAGATGGACTCCCATGTCAGGGAACTCAAGATCAAGGAAGACCTGGCACACCGTTTCGTCAATGACGGCTTCTCCGGCGGCGAGAAGAAGAGAAACGAGATCCTGCAGATGCTGATGCTGAAGCCGGAGATCGCCATGCTCGATGAGATCGACAGCGGTCTCGATGTCGATGCGATCAAGCTCGTCTCTGATGCCATCCTCAAATACAAGGAAGATCATGAAGTCACGCTGCTCGTCGTATCCCATTACGAGCGTTTCTTCCATTCCATCCATCCGACGCATTCCCACGTCATCGTCGACGGGAAGGTCGTCGTGGAAGGCGATTATGAACTCGTAGAGAAGATCGATACCGACGGCTATGACTGGCTCTATGATGAACTCAAGATACAGCCGGTCCAGGAGAGCCGTCCGCTGGTATACTCCTTAGGCGTCTGCGCCAGAAACCCGAGGAACTACAATGGGTAAGCTCATCACGATCAAGGACAGTGAGGAAGTCTCCCTTCACTTTACAGAGGGAGAGACCATCACGCTCATCTCAGAAAGCGAAGAAGTCCATCTGGACTATCAGCTGGAAAACGGCGATTATCAGATCCTCTTCTTCCACAGGAACGATACACCTTTAAAACTCTATGAAACGGGAAAGATCGTCAACGCCCATGCGGTGATCAAGTATCTGGAAGTCGGAAGGAACTCTTTAGTCCAGGACAACCGCATCGATGTATACAGGGATTCCTCTCTGGAGATCCAGAGCGTCTATCTGGGCTATGGCGATAAGAAGATCAGCTATCTGCTGACAAACAAGGAAGCATACAGCGAGACGAAGATCTCCAACAACGTCGTCGCCCTGGATGACAGCGACTTTTTCATGGAAGTCACCGGCAAGATCGAAAGCCAGGCACGCTATGCCAAGGCACATCAGAAATCAAGGTGTCTCACGATCGGCCATCCGAAGAAGGCCGGTGTCAAACCGGTCCTGCTCATCGACAACAACGAAGTCGAAGCTTCGCATTCCCTGTCTTCCGGGACCATCGATGAAGATGTCCTCTTCTATATGAATTCCAGAGGTCTTTCTGAGAAGGACGCTCTGTCACTTCTGCTCCGCTCTTATCTGATCCCGAATGAGAGCTTCTATGAAGGCTTCCCGATGGCGGAAGATATCGCAAAAGAAGCAAGAGAGAAGGTAGATGACGTATGTTCGATGTAAAGAAAGTTAGAAATGATTTCGCGATGATCCGCAATCATCCGGATCTGATCTATTTCGATAACGGGGCGACATCCTTCAAACCGGACTGCGTCCTTGAATCTCTGATGCATTACTATACGCATTGCAATTCCAATATCCACAGAGGGGATTACGATATCTCCTTTGAAGCTTCCAATATGTATGAAGCCACCAGAGAAGCGGTGAAGAACTTCCTGAATGCCAGGAAGGCGGAAGAGATCGTCTTCACCGCCGGGGATACCGCTTCGCTCAACACCATCGCCTATGGCTATGCGGAGAAGTACCTGAAGGAAGGCGACGCGATCCTGAGCAGTGAAGTCGAACACGCTTCCGATATCCTGCCATGGTATGTCATCGCGGAAAAGACGAAGGCGAAGATCGTCTTCGCACCGGTAAAGGAAGACGGCAGATTCGATCTTCAGGCCTATGAGGAATGTCTGAGAAACAACCGTGTCCGCTTTGTGGCACTGACCTATGTCTCCAACGTTTTAGGCTATATCTATCCGGTGAAGGAGATCTGTGCACTGGCACACCGCTATGGCGCAGTCGTATGTATCGACGGAGCCCAGGCTGTTCCGCATCTGCCGATCGACGTTCAGGATCTCGATATGGACTTCCTGACTTTCTCCTCCCATAAGATGTGCGGACCGGAAGGCGTCGGTGTCCTCTATGGGAAAAAGGAACTCCTCGACAAGATGGATCCTCTCTTCCAGGGAGGCGGTGCCAACGCCCGTTTCGATGCGAAGCAGAACGTCATCCTGAAAGAGACGCCGTACAAGTTCGAAGCCGGTACCCCGAATGTCTCCTCCGTCATCGCCCTAAAAGATGCGATCGGCTATCTGCAGGGGATCGGGATGGAAGAACTGGCAGCCTATGAATATGAACTGGCTTCCTACTTCTTAAAGAGACTGGAAGAGTGCGACAACGTCATCGTCTACAATCCGCATACCGATACCGGGATCGTCTCCTTCAATATCAAAGGAGTCTTCTCCCAGGATGCGGCCACTTATTTCAATTCGAAGAACATCGCCGTACGTACCGGCAACCACTGCGCGAAGATGCTGGTGGACATCATCGGTGTCGGCGATACGATCAGAGCGTCCTTCTACTTCTACAACACCAAAGAAGAGATCGACCGCTTTATCGATGTCATCAAGGAAACGACACTGGAGAAGTGCATCGAGGTAGTTTTATGATGGATGACAGCTACAAGAGGATCATTCTGATGGATCACTACAGCCATGCGCGCAACCGCGGCCTGCTGGAAGATCCGAAATACCGTCTGGTGCACAACGCTTCCGACTCCTGCATCGATGACATCAAGGTACAGATGTCCTTTGACGGCGATAAGATCGAAGATGTCCGTTTTGACGGGATCGGCTGTACGATCTCCACGGCTTCGACTTCGATCATCTCCGATCTCATCAAGGGAAAGAGCCGGGAAGAAGCACTTCGTATCATTGACAACTACTACCGGATGCTGAAGGAAGAGGACTTCGATGAAGACCTTCTCGAAGAGGCCAATGCCTTCGACACGTTATACAAGCAGCCAAACCGCATCAAGTGCGGCACGATCGGCATTCGAGCGATGGAACAGCTCATCAGGGAGAGCTATGGAAAACAGGAATAACGACATACTGCGGTCGCAGGATGAATACCGCTATGACTTCAAGGACGAGGATACTTCCGTCTATAAGACGGGGAAGGGCCTCAACGAGGATGTCATAAGGGCCATCTCTGCTGCCAAACAGGAACCGGAATGGATGCTGGAATACCGGCTGAAGGCCTATCACAAGTTCATGGAGATGCCTTTACCGGATTTCGGACCGGATCTCTCGGAGATCGATTTCCAGGATTTCACCTACTATATCAAACCTTCCGACAAGGTCGAAAAGGACTGGGATGATGTCCCGGAGACCATCAAGAACACCTTTGAAAAACTGAAGATCCCGGAGGCGGAACAGAAGTTCCTGGCCGGTGTCTCCACCCAGTACGAATCGGAAGTCGTCTATCACAACATGCTGAAGGAAGTCGAAGAAAAGGGCATCCTCTTCTACGACACTGATACCGCTTTAAAGACCTGCCCGGATATCTTCAGGAAGTACTTCGGGACGATCGTCTCCTATGCCGACAACAAGTTCGCGGCGCTGAATGCCGCTGTCTGGTCCGGCGGTTCCTTCATCTATGTACCGAAGGGCGTCAAGCTGGAGAAGCCGTTACAGTCCTACTTCCGTATCAATTCGGAATCCATGGGACAGTTTGAAAGAACGCTGATCATCGTCGAAGACGGGGCAGACCTGCATTATGTAGAAGGCTGTACCGCTCCCCGTTATACGAAGGATTCCCTGCACGCCGCTGTCGTTGAGATCTTCGTCGGAAACAATGCGAAGTGCCGTTACTCGACCGTTCAGAACTGGTCGACAAACATCCTCAACCTCGTCACCAAGAGAGCCTATGTCAAGGCCAACGGTATCATGGAGTGGATCGACGGCAATGTCGGCTCCCACCTGAACATGAAGTATCCGGCCTGTATCCTCGCTGGGGAGAGAGCGAAGGGTGTCTGTATCTCCATCGCCGTGGCGACCAGAGATCAGTTCCAGGATGCCGGTGCCAAGATGATCCATCTGGCTCCGCATACTTCTTCCACGATCATCTCCAAGTCCTTATCGAGAAAGGGCGGAAAGGTCAACTACCGAGGTCTGGTCTCCATCGGCAAGAATGCCGATCACTCCAAGGCCAAGGTCGAATGCGATACCCTCATCCTGGATGAGATCTCCAGGAGCGATACCATTCCGACCAACATCCTCTCCAATAAGACGTCGACGATCGAACACGAAGCGACGGTCTCTAAGATCTCGGAAGATCAGCTCTTCTATCTGATGTCCAGAGGTCTCTCCTTAGAGGATGCCACACAGATGATCATTCTCGGCTTCATTGAGCCGTTCACCAAGGAACTGCCGATGGAATACGCCGTAGAACTCAATCAGCTGCTCAAGATCAATATGGAAGGTTCTGTTGGATAACAGGACCTTTTCTTTATATAATAAGGTTATGTTTTTAATAGAAGCTTATGTCACCAATGCGGCTTTATCTGTCAATCATCCTTTTACGTATTACAGCAGGGAGAGGATAGAGCCTTTCGTGCGCATAAGAGTCCGCTTCTCCGGTGTCTTTACCTATGCCCTGGTCATTTCCTGTAAGGAAGACCTTAGGACGAAGGAAGAGTTCGAAGAGGAAGCCGGCTATAAACTCTCTCCTGTTTTAGGAGTGGCCGATGAGACACCGGTGATCTCAAAAGAACAGTATGATCTGTCTCTCTGGCTCTCCAAGACGACACTGTCGCCGTTTATCTCCTGTCTGAATGCGATGCTGCCGAAGGCCTTAAAGACCGGCAAGAAGAAACAGGATGCGGTAAAGCAGAAGAGGATCCATGTCTGTCCGGTGAACGGGAAACTCACCAAGAGACAGGAGGAAGTCTATGCTTCTCTAAGGGATGGCATGCTGTATAAGGATGCGAGAGCTCTTTCGCAGTCCATCCTTGCGAAGTTTCTCGATGCGGGGATCGTAGAGGTCTATGAAGAAGAAAGACGCTACGAGGAAGCCCAAAGTGAAAAGACGGCTTTCAAGAAACTGACAGAGGATCAGGAAGCAGTCTATGAGCGTTTCCTGAAGACTGATAAGAATGTCTCACTGCTCTATGGCGTTACCGGTTCCGGAAAGACGGAAGTATATCTTCATTTAGCCAGGGAAGCGCTGTCCAAGGGAAGAGAAGTCCTCATACTCGTCCCGGAGATCTCTCTGACACCGCAGATGATCAAGAGGGTGAAAGAGAGATTCCAGGAAGTCGTCTTCTATCATTCGGAACTCTCCGATCAGGAGAGATATGAACAGTATCAGAGGATCAAGGAGGAAAGAGGACATATCGTCGTCGGGACGAGGTCTGCCGTTTTCCTGCCGTTCCATGATCTGGGTCTCATCATCATCGATGAGGAACACGACAGTTCCTACAAGCAGGATTCCACGCCGTGCTACCACGTCAAGAATGTCGCTGTCAAAAGAGCTCTGGATCATCATGGAAAAGTCCTTTTAGCTTCCGCGACACCGTCCTTAGATTCCTACAGCCGAGCTCTTCGGGGAGATTATGAACTGCTGAAACTCGAGAAGAGGATCAACCTGACGCTTCCGGAGATCTCCATCATCGATCTAAACAAAGAGATACGGAGAAACAGAGACTATATCATCACAAAACCTATGGAAGAGGCACTCAGGCAGTGTCTTGATAATAATAAACAAGCGATCATTTTATTGAACAGGCGTGGATATTCGCCGATCGTGAAGTGTTCTTCCTGCAATACCACCCTGATGTGCGCGGATTGCGACATTCCATTGAACTATCACAAGGATCTGGGACTGTTGAAATGCCACCAGTGTTCCAGAGTCTACAAAGTTCCGAAGAGATGTCCGAAGTGCGGAGAGGATTCTCTGATCTACTACGGTTTCGGAACCAAGAGAGCCGAAGAGAAGCTGAAGGAGCTCTTCCCGGATGCGCGTATTGAAAGAATGGACAGAGACAACGTCTCGAAAAAGGGAGCCCATCAGGAGATCCTGGAGCGTTTCGAAAGACGGGAGACCGATATCCTCATCGGCACTCAGATGATCGCCAAGGGACTCGACTATCCGGATGTGACCCTGGTAGGAATACTTAACGCGGATGCCGGTCTCATGCATCAGGACTACAACGCCGCCAAGATGACTTTTGACCTGCTCATGCAGGCCAGTGGGAGAAGCGGCAGAGCGGCTGATCCGGGAAAGGTCCTGATCCAGGCCTTCAACCCTGATCACTATGTCTTACGTTCCGTATTGAACCAGGATTATACCTACTTCTACAACATTGAGATGAACTACCGCCATAAGGCCGACTATCCGCCGTACTCTCATCTCGTCGAGATCGTTCTGGAAGATAAAGACGAGAAGAGACTGAAGGAATCTGTCCGCTTTGTGGAAGAGGAAGTTTCCGCTCTTTCCTATAAACACTACCGTCCATATGACCTGCCGAAGCTGCAGAAATACCTGCGCTGCCGTATCCTGCTTTCCGAAAGGAATCTTTCTTCGCTTCTGAAAGACCTTCACGTGGTCTTGGAGAAGTATCTGAAGAGAAGAAATCCGTCGAAGATGCGCATCGATGTCGATCCGCTGTACCTGGAGTGATATGAAACAGAGAGAGATCTGCCTGGATATCCTCATGAAGACCTTTTATGAGGAAGGCTACACCAATCTTCTGATGAGAAGAGAACTGAAGAAACTGCCTGCTGTACAGCGGCCTTTCTGCAGTGAACTGATCAACGGGGTATTGCGTAATTACCGCTTACTGGCCTATCAGTACGAAGGAAAGGCAAAGAAGATCAGCCGCAGGAACGGGATGATCCTCTCCATGGCTTTCTATGAGCGCTTCTTCCTCCACGAGAAGGATTACGCCGTCAACAACGAATACGTCTCGCTGGGGAAGAACGAATATGAACGATCCTTCCTCAATGCGTTGCTGAGAGATATTACCGTGATGAGGATGCCGGAAGGGGAAAGCGATGAAGACCTTTCCATCCGTTATTCCCTTCCGTTATGGCTTTTGAAGCTTTTGAAGAAACAGTATCCAGATGACTATCTCTTCATCATGGAGAAGTCTTTGAAGCGGTCAAAGGTCTTCTACCGGCTGAATACTTCAAAGGCGTCCTTTGAAGACCTGAAGGATCTCTCCATTGAGAAAGCCGGAGAGTACAGCTTTACATCTCCTGACAATCTCCTTTCCACGGAGGAATATCAGAAAGGTCTCTTCTATGTGCAGGATGTCCATTCGTCGAAGATCACAGAAGCGCTGGACCTGACAGAGGATTCACTCTTCCTGGATGTCTGCGCGGCACCGGGAGGCAAGTTCTTCAATGCCCTGGAGAAAGTGAAAGCGGAGAACGCCTACGCCAACGACCTCTATGAACACCGGGTGAAGCTCATTGAAGAAAAGGGAAAGAGCCTGGGGCATGATGGCTTCCATACCTCCTGCATCGACGCGAGGAAGCTTTCTTCTCTATACGATTTCCCGTTTGATGCGATCCTGCTGGATGCGCCGTGTTCAGGTTTAGGCGTCATAGGCCGAAGACCGGACATCAAGATCCACATCACCCCGGAATCCCTGGATGAACTGACTCTTCTTCAAAGCGAGATCCTTGAAGAAGTCTCGGGAATGCTGAAAGAGGGAGGTGTGCTGGTTTACAGTACCTGTACCCTCAACCGTAAGGAAAACGGGAAGCAGATCGCTTCCTTCCTGGAGAAGCATCCGGAATACACTCTCCTTCATGAAAAGACGATCCTGGAGGAAGATGGCGATAATTTTTATCTGGCGAAATTAAAAAAGGTATAATGGTTACGTATGGCATCGATCTATGATCTGAGTTTTCAGGATGTGGAAGAAGTATTGAAGGGGAAGGGACTCAAACCTTTCCGCGCAAGACAGATCTTCCGCTGGCTTTATGACAAGAGGATCTCTTCCTATGAAGAGATGTCGGATATCTCCAAGGACCTCCGCAATGAGCTGTCCCTTGAGTATCCTTTTTCTGTGCTCTCTGTCAAAGATGTTCAGATATCCAGAGACGGTACCCGGAAGTACTTGTTTGAACTCTCCGACGGCTGTCTCATCGAATCTGTCCTGATGATCTTCGACTACGGCTATTCCGCCTGTCTGTCTTCCCAGGTCGGCTGCAATATGGGCTGCCGCTTCTGCGCTTCGGGACTGCTGAAGAAGCAGAGAGATCTCTCGGTCTCCGAGATCGTCTTACAGGCTTTATACATCCAGAAGGAACTGGATAAGGAAGACAAGCGTCTCGGCAACATCGTCGTGATGGGGACCGGGGAGCCTTTCGACAACTATGACAATGTCATGAAGGCTCTTTCCATCATCAACGATCCTTTCGGTCTCAAGATCGGCTCCCGTCATATCTCGATCTCGACCTGCGGTCTGGTTCCGAAGATCCGCCGTTTCGCCAAGGAAGGCGTCCAGTACAACCTGGCCATTTCCCTGCATGCGGCGAATGACGAACTGCGCAGTTCCCTGATGCCGGTCAACAGAGCCTATCCTTTAGAGGAACTCTTTGACGCCTTACGGGAATACGCCGCCGGAAACAACCGCCGTCTCACCTTTGAGTATCTCCTGCTGGCCGGGATCAACGACCGGGAAGAAGATGTCAAAGCCATCAAAAAGCTCTTCCAGGGATTAGATGCCTATATCAATCTCATCCCTTACAATGAAGTCAAGGAGAACGAGTTCCATTCGACCAGCGATGCGAATGCGCTGCGCTTCTATGATCTTCTCAAGAAAAACGGTGTCGCTGTCACTCTCCGTCAGAAGAAGGGCGATGACATCGACGCTGCCTGCGGCCAGTTAAGGGCCAATCACATGAAATAACTATGGAAATCTACGGTTTAACAGATATCGGGCTCATCCGTGATATGAATCAGGATTCTTATCTGATCTCCAAAAATGACAACGGAGATGTTTTACTGCTGGTATGCGACGGCATCGGCGGTGCGAAAGCCGGGGAAGTGGCATCCGGAGAGACAGTGAAATACTTCCAGGAGAATTTTCCGAAGGCACCGGTCTTCCGGGACCTCATCATGGCCAGAGAGTATATCTCCCATCATGTCCGTTTAGCCAACAAGAGAGTCTATCAGCTGTCCAGAAACTTTGAAGAATTCCGCGGCATGGGAACGACGCTGACCGGTCTGTTGATCACAAAGCACGGAACATTGTCTATCAATGTCGGCGATTCGAGAGTCTACGGCTTCCTCGATCACAAGGCCTTCCGTCTGACCATCGATCACACCCTGGTAAACGAGATGCTGCTATCGGGACAGATCACCTATGAAGAAAGCGTCAATCATCCAAAGAAGCATTATTTAGTCAGAGCCATCGGCATGTGGGACAGCGTCGAAGTCGATGTCCATAAGGTCAAGGATATGGAATACTACCTCGTCTGTTCTGACGGCCTCCATGGTTTCTTAAGCAATGAAGAACTCCTTTCCATCGTCTATGAAGAGGGAAAGAGTGTCGAAGAGAAGACGAAGGAGCTGCTGGATGCGGCTTTACTGAAGGGCGGATATGACAATATCACCCTGATCTTCGCGGGAGGCGGAACATGTCAGAATACATAGCCGGCCGCTATCAGGTGATCAAACTCATCGGCAGGGGCGGCATGGCAGATGTCTACCTCGCCCTGGATACCATCCTCAACCGGGAAGTCGCCATCAAAGTGCTCAAGAGCGAGATGGCTTCCGATCCGGTCGCTTTAGAGCGCTTCCGCCGGGAAGCCAATGCCACGACCTATCTCTCCCATCCGAACATCGTCGATGTCTATGATGTCGGAGATGACGGCGACAAGCATTTCATCGTCATGGAATACGTCAACGGCCATACCCTCAAACAGCTCATCAAGAGAAGGGGAGCCATCCCGTATAAGGAAGCCGTCTGGCTCATGAAGCAGTTATCGGGTGCCCTCATGGAAGCGCACCGTCATCAGATCATTCACCGCGATGTCAAATCACAGAACGTCCTGATCAAAAATGACGGCACTGTCAAAGTAGCTGACTTCGGTATCGCTCTGGCGAACGGCGAAGTCGATATCACTTCAAAGGACTCGGTCCTGGGTTCTGTCCATTACCTTGCACCGGAGCTCACCAAGGGCGTCCAGGCGACCATGCAGTCGGATATCTATTCCCTAGGTATCGTCTTCTTTGAACTGCTGACAGGGGATGTCCCATACAAGGGAGAAAACGCGATCCAGATCGCTTTGCAGCACGTCAAGGGCGATATCCCGTCTGTGCGTTCCTTTGATCCGAATATCCCGCAGTCTGTAGAAAACATCATCATCAAGTCGACGGCCAAGTCCCTTGAAAACCGCTACGCGAATATCGCACTGATGTTAAGGGATCTCAACGACTGTTTGAAAGAGGAACATCTCAATGATCCGCCTCTGGTTCTTGATGCGGAAAAGGAAGACAAGACCAAGGCTTCCTTCCATATCAGCGATACCGCGGAGAAGAAGGAGAAGAAGAAAAAGGAAAACCGCTTTGAAGAAGGCGTCAGCTTCGTCATCATCACATCCCTGACAGTGATCGCGATCCTGTTATTAGTGTCTATTCTCTATTTAAGCGGCATCATCGGCGGCAATTCCGCCAAGACGACTGTCCCGTCCTTAAAGAATCTCACGATCGTGGAAGCCAGCGATCTCCTGGATGAAAACCAGCTTTCCATCGACTACTCTTCGATCGAAAGAGTCATGACCGACGATATCGAAGCCGGGAAGATCATCTCTTCCAATCCGGCAGAAGGATCGGAAGTCGACAAAGGCGAGAAGGTCAGGATCACAGTATCCGAAGGGATCTACTCCGTGATGGAAGACTATAAGGGCTACGATATCAACGAAGTCCGCGAGAAACTCTCTAAGACCAATCTCTTTGTCCAGTCCCGTCCGGTGGCCTCTGATCTGGACCCGGGTACGATCATCTCCCAGGAAGGCCTCTTGCCGGGAGATAAATACAACGGAAACATCTCCAACGAGCTCATTCTCTACTACAGTGAATTCCCGACCATCCTGATCCCTCACGACATCCTCGGCAAGAATATCGAGGAAGTGAAGAACTGGTTCATCGATCAGGGAATGGAAGTGGAAGTCCATATCGAAGATGTCTCTTATTTCAGCGAAGATGAGAGAAACCGCTATCCTGCAGGAAGCGTCGTACGCTCTCTTCCGAATCCGGGCTCTTCCTATATCCAGGAAGGGGAGAGCATCATCCATCTGTATACCTATTAAGGAGGACCCTCATGATCATCGCTCCATCTGTACTGTCTTTTGACTTTCCTCTCTTTGAAGAAGAGATGCCGTTACTGAATAAACATGCCGACTGGCTCCATTTCGATGTCATGGACGGCCATTTCGTTCCGAACCTGAGCTTCGGTCCGGCGATCTTAAAAGCCTTCCGGCAGAATACGTCGCTATTCCTCGATGTCCATCTGATGGTGGAAGATCCGGGATACTTCACGGAAGTCTTCGCGAAGAACGGCGCTGACGGCATCACCTTCCACTATGAAGTCTTCAACGATATCGAAGGATGCAAGAAGATGATCGAGAAGATCCGCAGCTACTATCTCAAAGTCGGGATCTCCGTAAAGCCGGGAACAGATGTGACAGTCCTGGAACCGTTATTAAAAGATGTCGATCTTGTTCTCATCATGTCGGTCGAACCGGGATTCGGCGGACAGGCCTTCATGCCGGAATCTGTCGATAAGATCAAATGGCTGGATGAATACCGTAAGGAAAACGGTTTGAATTATCTCATTGAAGTAGACGGCGGCATCAACGACGAAACAGCCCACAGTGTTCTGGAGGCCGGTGTCGATGTCCTGGTAGCGGGTTCTTATGTCTTCAAAGGGGAGATCGAGGAGAATATCGCGAAACTCAGAAAGATAAAATAAAAAAATCTCTCGATGAGATTTTTTTATAAGGCTTTCTGATGCTTTAAACTTCTAAGTGCGCGGGCAGAAACACGAACCTTCTTCGGTTTTCCATCGACCATGAGCGTTACGGTCTGAAGGTTGACGTTCCATTTACGGCGTGTTGCACGAAGTGAATGTGAACGGTTATTGCCAGATAAAGGCCCTCTACCTGAAATTTCGCAGACTCTTGACATACCGATATGCCCCCTTTCTTCAAAACTTGCTCATTTACTTTATCATATCGAACATTACTTTGCAACTCCCAATGACTTTCATAAAATGTAAATTTTCTCATTTCAAATATTTTAAATATGATAAAATGAAGTAGTATGAAACAGATATATGTATCTTTGGAATTGACGGATAGAGAAGTCAGGATCCTCGTAGGGGAGTATTTCAATACCCGTTTCAATATCATCAAGTGCCTGCGCAGGCCGGTCAGCGGGATGAATGAATTCCGCATCAGTGAACACGACAGTGTGCTGAAAGATGTGAAGGGTGCTCTGCAGGAGGCTTCCAAGAGTCTGGGAGCGGATATTGAAAAGGTCATCCTCGTCGTACCGTCCTATAACTTCGCCCGGGTACCTCTGAAGGTGAATGTCATACCGGATGAGGGAAGGGTACAGAAGGATGATGTCGTCAGAGCGATCGGCAATTCTCTGAAAGCCAATATCCCGAATAATCTCACTGTCATCGATACGGTCCTCGTCAAATACACCGTCAACGGGATCTCTTCCAGAAGGATACCGGAGAATGAAGTCTGCGATGAGATGACCGTGGATATCGACCTCTTATGTGCAGACAAGGAGATCACTTACTCCTATGTCTCTCTCTTGGAGGAATGCGGTGTGGAAGTCCTGGATGTCTGCATGAACTCCTATGCGGTATGCAAGGAAGCGGCGCTCTTCGAACAGGCATTGTCGCAGAACCTGCTGCTTCTCAACATCCACCGTTCCCACACCTATCTGACTCTTCTCAATAAAGGGAAGCTCGTCTCCAATGAGATCATCTTCGACGGTCTCCAGGGAATGATCGATGCGCTCTCTTCCAAATACCATCTCTCGGAAGATGTCCTGGTCAGACTGCTGAAATACAGCGTCGACTATGAGGCGGAATATCCGGAGGATGTGATCTACGCCTGGAAGAAGAATGAGAGATCCTATTCGCTGACGACGACTTCACTGAATGAAGATGTCAAGGGAAAGCTCGACAGCTATGTTGAAAAGCTTCTGACGATGTGCACACCGATCCTCGATCGGGGCAATACCTCCATCGTAGTCACCGGCGAAGGGGCTGAGATGGAAGCTCTCATACAGAAGCTGAAAAAGGACGCAGGCGTCGATGTGAAAGCCTATTATCCGGATACCATCGGTGTCCGTGACGCGGCACTGACCGCTTTATATGGAGCCTTCATCGTCTATCACGAGAAGGCCAATCTGAAAAATATCTACGTGAACTGCATCGACTTACTCGAATATGACAGTGTCGTAGATCACCGGAAGATAGATGTGGAAGGGGAGACTCTCACATCAAGAATAAAGAATCTGTTCAAACAGTATAAAAACAGGGAGGATGCAAGATGACGATCAAGCCAGAGTATAACCAGGTAGCCAGAATCAAGGTATTCGGAGTAGGCGGTGCAGGATGCAATGCCGTCAACCGTATGGTCAATGACGGAGTAAAGGGAGTAGACTTCTATGTCTGCAATACAGACCTGCAGTCCCTCAATCTCTCCAAATGCCAGAACAAGATCGTTCTCGGTAAGGAGACGACAAAAGGCCTCGGTTCCGGAGGAAACCCGGAAGTCGGCCAGAAGGCTGCCTTAGAATCAGAAGAAGAGATCAAGAAGGCCGTAGCCGGTGCTGACATGATCTTCATTACAGCCGGCATGGGCGGCGGTACCGGTACCGGTGCTGCACCGGTCTTTGCGAAGGCTGCCAGAGAGATCGGTGCTTTGACGGTAGGTATCGTCACAAGACCTTTCGATTTCGAAGGAAGAAAGAGAATGGATCAGGCGAATGTCGGTATCGAACAGCTCAAGCAGTATGTCGATTCCCTCATCATCGTCTCCAATAACCAGTTATTATCTGTTATCGGCAAGCTCCCGATGACGGAATCCTTCAAGGAAGCCGACAACGTCCTGCGTCAGGGTGTCCAGACGATCACCGACCTGATCGCCGTTCCGGCATTCATCAACCTGGACTTCGCTGACATCAAGTCTGTCATGTCCGGCAAGGGCACAGCCCTCATCGGTATCGGTATGGCCCAGGGTGAAAACAAGGCCAAAGATGCAGCGTCCAGAGCTATCAAGTCTCCGCTGCTGGAAGCTCAGATCAAGGGTGCGAAATCCGCTATCATCAACATCACCGGCGGACCTTCCATCTCCCTGCAGGATTCCTCGATCGCTGTCGACTACATCAAGGAAGCTGCCGGCAATGATATCGATATCATCTACGGTGTTGCCATCAACGAATCTCTCGGCGAAGCCATCATCGTCACTGTCATCGCTACGGGCTTTGAACTCCCGAGCACTTCCCATTCCTCTCCGGTGACCTATGTGTCTACCCCGAAGGTCAATGAGAAGACGACAGAGGTCGTAGAGGAGACCGTCGTCTCCAATATTGAAGAAGATAACGACATCCCATCCTTCTTCAAGACGAGATAATCTAAGCCGCTTCGGCGGCTTTTTTTCATGATTTGTCTTTTTAGAGATACTTTGGTAGAATATTTTTTATATTGAAAGGATGTGTTGAAACTGTGGGAGAAAATCCTTCGCCCAGTCCTGTTTGTCTTACTGACACTCTAGAAAAGGAGTGTCTTTATGGTTGACCATAATACCATCGTACTGCTGATCCTGCTTGTCTTTCTGTCGGGATTCTTTTCTGCGACAGAAACGGCATTCTCCAGTGCCAGCCGGATCCGTCTGAAGTATCTCGCGGGCACCGGCAGCAAACGGGCTGAAAAAACCCTGGCTATCGTCGATGACTTTACGACATTCTTATCGACTGTTCTCATCGGAAACAATGTCGTGAATATCTTTTCCGCCTCTGTAGCGACAGTCCTGTTTACACAGCTGTTTCAGGAAAACGGCGTCTTCCTGTCTTCCCTGGTGATGACCATCGTCGTCCTCATCTTCGGAGAGATCATCCCGAAGACCATTGCCAAGCAGATCCCTGAGAAGTTCGCCATGGCCGTGACACCGGTCATGTCCTTCCTGATATTCCTCCTGAAGCCTCTGACAGCGATATTCCATTTACTGGAGAAGGCTGTCAGGAAGTTCTTCAAGGAAGAGGAAGATGATTCCTACCGTTCAGAAGAGTTTATCACGATGGTCGAGGATGCCCAGGAAGACGGCGATATGGACGAACATGAAGCCGACCTCATCACCAACGCGATCGAATTCAATGACCTCGATGTCGGCGAGATCCTGACACCGAGGATCGATGTGATCGCTTGCGATGTGACAGCATCTAAAGAAGAGATCTTTACATTATTCAAGGATTCCGGGTTCTCCCGTATCCCGTGCTATGAGGGAAGCGTCGACAATATCATCGGTGTCCTTCATGAAAAGGACTTCTACTTCCTCTATTACACCGATACGAAAACAACAGTAAAACAGATCCTGCAGAAGTGCGTCTACACATCTCCACATGTCAAGATCTCGGCATTATTGAGACAGCTGCAGTCTTCCAAATCCCATATGGCCGTCGTCATCGATGAATACGGCGGTACGGAAGGCATCATCACGATGGAGGATATCCTCGAAGAACTGGTCGGTGAGATCTACGATGAACACGATGAAGTCATCGAATACTACAAGAAGCTCGATGATAAATCTTATCTTGTGAAGGGCGATCTCGATATCGATGACCTCTTCGAACACTTCGATATCAAG
>JAFOMB010000117.1 GCA_017419065.1 Erysipelotrichaceae bacterium
AACAACGAGCATTGAAGATCTGGCGCTGTTTTTTTCTGTCTCCTCGATCACGATCAGAAGGGATATCGAAGAACTCAAGAATAATGGAATGGTGGAACTGAGGAACGGCATCATCACTGTCGATCCGAAGTACAAGAGCCATCTCAAGGACAATCACCATGCCAGAGAGAGAAAACAGATACAGAGGAAGGCCGCTCAGTTCATCGAAGAAAGAGATGTCATCTTCATCAATACGAGCTATACCGCATTAGGTATCCTGGAGTATGTGGAAGACCAGTTCTGTACCGTCGTCACGAATAATACCCATATCCTCGATCTGAATCTTTCCTCCAATATCGTGCCGATCTTAACAGGAGGGGAGATCAGACAGCCGAGAAGCTCCCTCTCCGGAGACTTCACCCTGGATATGATCAAGAATATCCATGCGACAAAGTGCTTCATCGGCGTCGACGGGATCTCTTTAGAAGGAGGATCTCCGATGGGAGGAGGCGGGGAACTCTTCTGTTCGGTCCATCATGAAGCTATCATCAATGCGGCGATGCTGAACAACTGCATCGGCAGGAAATACATCGTCGTCACCAGTGAACGTCTCAATCGTTCCGACCGTTTCTCCTGCGGGAAGCTGTCCATGGTGGACGCGATCATCACCGATCACATGGCCGATCACTGGGTCATCCAGGAAATCAAAGACCGGGGGATCGATGTCATCCTGGTATAACAAAAAACCACTGTGTGAACTGCTAACGTAAAAGTAGACAGAGTGTAAAAAACACCCGGTCTACTTTTTTCATACAATAAAGTCAGAAAGGAAGTGATGAATCTATGGGAAGACCTTTTGGGGGAAAGAACCGCAAATGGACAGTGGAAGAAAAGGAAGCCATCGTTCTGGAATATCTGAACGGGAAAGCAGGGTACAAGTCGATAGCGAGGTCACACGGGGTCGATACGAGGCTTTTCACAAGGTGGATCAGGAAATACCGGGAAAGCGGAACTGAAGGGTTGAGATCCAAAAGAGGAAGTAATAATCCGAACCTCGGAAAGTATGACCGTCATCCTTCGGAAGTAGAAAAGCTGAAGAAGGAACTCCTGAAGAAAGAGATCGAGATCGAAAGATTAAAAAAAGGCTATCAGGTGAAAGGAGGTGGGGATCAAAAGGAGTTCGTTACTACCTTCGATGTGAATACGAAATCATCGATAAGCTGAAAGACAGGTACCCCGTCACCTATCTCTGTGAACTGATGGATGTGAACCGGTCCGGCTACTACAAATGGAAACACAGACAGGATGATCCGAGCGAAAGAGCTCTTCAGAGGAAAGAGGATCTTAAGCTGATAAAGGAAGTCCATGAAGAGCACCCTTCCCACGGCTACCGCTGGATCAACGCCTTCATAGCCGGGAAATGGGGCGTAGTATTCACAGATAATTACGTTCACAGGCTCTGTAAGTATGAAGGGATACATTCTGAAGGAAAACACTATCAGTGGAAGAAACCCGAAGAAGAGAGTAAGAAGTTCAAGAATCTGGTATGGGATGGCTGGAAGAGCCTGACAGGACCGCTGCAGGTGATCGTATCGGACATGACTCAGTTCTATATCAAAGGGTCGGTCTATGAACTGACCTTATACTTCGACGCCTGGGATAAAGAGATCCTGGGTTATGGACTGGGGACACGCAAAGGAGATACAAGATCCTATTATGACGGTCTGAAGCAGGTCCTGGAAAGAATCAAAAAAGAACAGCCTGAGAATTTGATTACGCTGCACACGGATCAGGGCTCAGTCTATTCTTCTAAGGCCTATAATGACCTCATAACTGATTTTAACATCCGGCGTTCCATGAGTCGAGCAGGAACACCGACAGACAACCCTGTCGATGAATCGCTCAACGGCTGGATCAAGGAGGAGCTGTTCATCGATTTCCATCTGAGAGATTCCGCAGATGTCAGAACCGATATCGAAAGATATATCGATTATTTCAACTGCGTCAGACCGGCGTATTCGCTCAATTATAAAACCCCACTTCAGTTCAAATCTGAAATGGGGTTCCAGGTGTTTTTATAAACTGTCTACTTTTCGTTGACTAGTTCAGGAGGCGGTTATTTTTATAAACTGTCAGTTATATGATCAGTCAGCGAAATTGAACGTTCCATCTTCATCCGAGAGATCGGCGAGATTCGGATAGCCGGTGATCTCCCAGCCGCCGTCGACGACAAGAGATGTGCCGTTGACATACGAGGCATTCTCGGATACCAGGAAGATGGCCGGTTCGGCGATCTCGTCCGGTTTGGCAGCTCTGTTTAACGGGATCCTCTCCTTGAACTTGCCATAGGTGTTTTCGTCGTTGAGGACGTTCGTATTGATCGGTGTGGCGATGAGTCCCGGCAGGATGGAATTGACGCGGATGTGATAGTGCGCGAATTCCAGGGCAGCATTCTTTGTCAGCATCTCGACACCGGCCTTGGCAGCCACATAGGCAGAGCCGTAGATCATCGGTACATGTGCATTCAGAGAAGCGATATTGACGATGGCACCGCCGTCATTGTTGAGTCTCATCGCTCTGGCTTCGTGCTTCAGACACAGGAATACGCCGATCAGGTCGACATCCAGTGTCTTCTTCCAGTCTTCGACATCCTGGTTGATGATGAGTTCTGTCTTGACGATACCGGCGACATTGAACGCGAAATTGAGCTTTCCAAACGTATCAAGAGCTGTCTGTACAGCCTTTTTGACATCGTCTTCATTGGATACGCTGCCGTTGACGGTGACAAGACGGCCGTCTTTATAGGCCTCGAAATCCTTCAGATTGTTGTCTCCCAGATCGAGAACGACGACGTTGCTGCCGTATGCCAGCAAATGTTCGACAGTGGCTTTTCCGATACCGGAATTGCCGCCGGTGACCAGTGCGGTCTTATCCTGTAAACCCTTCATTTTCTTACCTCCCTTTTCACTGTTTCGGGTTTGAAACGAATAACAGAGATGAAGCGAAATACTGCAGAGATTATCCACTTTCACCTTAACGCCATACCTGCATGACGTCAATCAGGGTGATCAGAAAAAGAAGAGGGAAACCCTCTTCTAAAGTTCAAATAAATCTCTCGGGAAGTTGGTGAGGAATTCTGCCCCGTCTTCCGTGACCAGGATCATGTCTTCCACACGCATGTAGCCTTCATTCGGGAAGAACATCTTCGGTTCGGAACAGAAGACCATGCCCGGCTGTAAGACGAGATCGCTGTCGCTCAGCATGAAAGGCACTTCATGGACTTCGCTGCCGATGTGATGGCCGTTTCCTCCCGGATAGTCGTTTCTCTGGAAACGCAGGTACTTTTCATATCCGAGTTCCCCGGCCTTGTCGCAGATGAAGCCGTAGAGTTCTCCGAACTTCGTGACACCCGGCTTGATCTGGGAGACCATGTAGCACTCGGCTGCCTGCAGAGCTTCATAGCCCTTCTTCACCAGTTCCGGAGCCTTGCCCCAGTAGACGGTCCTGCCCCAGTCAGAGCAGTAGCCCTGGTCCATATAGCCGATATCGAAGGCGACCATCGTTCCCGGAACGAGCTTTCTCTCCGGTTCGAATGGTTCGATGTTCTGTGCGTTCTCCGTATTCCTCGTCTTGAAACCGCAGGTCGGCGAAAAAGAGAGGTCCTGTACGCCATGGGTGAGACCGTAGTCGATGATGCCTCTTTCGCACTCCCACATGGTCATGCCTTCATACATGTGCTTCACGACATACATGACAGCGTCATCGGTGAACTTGGCGAGCTTTCTCAGCTGCGTGAGTTCCTTTTCATCCTTGATACGGCGGATATCATCGAAGATCGTCTCGACACTGCAGGTCTCGATCTCCGGATCGACTTCCTTCAGAGTGGACTTGAACCAGTCTTCGCAATCCCTGCCGATGCCGATCTTCTTGCCGTCGACGATATGCCGCAGTTCGTCTTCGAACTGGTCCATGAAGCTGACGACGACATCGTTCTTGGTAGTATCGAAATTGTCCTTCTTGGAAGGAATGGTGAGGATCGTCGT
>JAFOMB010000014.1 GCA_017419065.1 Erysipelotrichaceae bacterium
GCGGCTCCCGCATACTGGTTCTCCTGGGTGATGAGTTTGACTCTCCTGTCCTTCTCATGGTATTCGGATATGATCTCTCTTGAAGAATCCGTGGAGCCGTCGTCCACCAGGATGAGCTCTAAAGCTGTCAGGCTCTGCGATAAGACGGATTCGATCAGTCTGCCGATCGTCTTCTCCGCGTTGTATACCGGAACGATGACAGACAGTAAAGGATCGCTTGGGATGCGATGTGTGATCTCGCTGAAGCCTTCCTGTTCGAGATACGGGACCAGTGTCCCTTCTTCTCTGGAGAATTCTCCGACATAATGGAAGCCGGCTTTCTCGATACCCCGGCAGGAGGCCGGATTGTTTCTTCTGGCATAGATGACGAAGTTCTCAGCTTCCTTAAAAGAGGAGACCATCGAACGCAATAGTATTCCGTAGTAGCCCTTTCCCCTGTGAGCGGAATGGGTGTGGAAGTCATAGAGGAGGGCGGTCTTGGAATCCTTCATATCGAAGTCAGTATCGACTTCCTTGATGTAGAAAGGCTGTTTCCAGGCCAGCCAGCCCCAGCTCACGATCACTTCTTCCGGGTTGACCAATGCCCAGTAGGAGGAATTGGCTTCAAAACGTCCGAGGTCCTTTTCCCGGATGATCTTATTGTGGGCACGGCAGAAGTCCTGATACTCCTCCGCTGTGTTCCTGTCATAAGTGACCAGTCTCAGCTCCCCTGTATCCGGCTTTTCACAGGATGACAGGCAATAGAAACAGTATTTCTGTTCATAGTACTGAAGCGACTGTTCACGCTTGTTTAAATATTCTTCATAACCGATCATTTTGACACCTCAATCAGATAGTTCCTGCATTCTTCCATATAGTCATCGAAGTCTCTTTTCACGGAGTGATAGCCTACCGCATATCTTCCCTCTTCCGGTCTCCAGAGGCAATAGGAAGAGATGGCTTCCTTTACTCTCTTCTTTAAGAAGAAGCCGGCTTTGACTTCCCTGACTGTCAGCTTATCATTTTCTTCCAGAGACGCTTTCAGGCAATATGGTTCCAGATAGAATTCCGCGCAGGAGATCGCTCCTTCTTTCCATAAGGACCAGACGGCCTTTCCCACCGCGACATGGTCTTTGTGCTGGGAGGAACCGAACGGATAGATGGAAATGACTTTCTCATAGTCCTTCAAAGAGACGTCGTGGTAAAGGATGTCCCTGACGCCTTCTTCCAGAACGGAGCCGTCTGTTTCTCTTCTGACAGGGATGTGGATGTTTTCTTCTCTGACACCCAGGGCTTTACAGCTTCCTTTAAATTCCCTGTCTCTGGCTTCGATGAATTCTTCAATGGACAGGTCATACTCATGGATCCCCGGATGTTTCTCGCAGGTCTGACCGTTATTCAGTCTCTGCCGGACCTTTGAGCGGGAGCCGTCGCTGCACAAAAGCACATGGACTTCCTTGAGTTCCATGGAAGAGCGGGTGATAGAGACACCCATGGTCAATAGTTCATCATCCTGATGAGGGATCACATAGAGAATGCGCTGTTTCATAGTTTCGAAATTCTACACCACTATCATACCATTGAGGGGGTGTTATAATGAGAAAAGGCAAAGCGTATGACGATAAAAATCAGACGGATCACAGAAGAAAAACCTTATACAGGCATCACGCCTGATTTTATCTATAACCGCTATGATCTCTTCCTGGAAGAGGGACAGTATGAAGTCGTACGCATCGAGAATGACGGGAAGTCCTACGACATCGAATACGCCCACATCGACAAGTGGGTTGAACTGGGGATCTGGAATACCCCGATGAGCCGTGAAGAACTCCGCCATCTTCTCTTCTACATCCGGAAGAACCATCCGGAAGTAGACCTGGTCTCCTACAGATACGGAACGGTCCCTTATGGAAGGTACGCCGAGAAGAACCACTTCTCCATCAGCTTCCCGGAGACCGTAGAAGAGCTGGAAGGAAGGATGACGCACAAGTCTCTGGTCAACCTGAGAAAGAGGAAGGAAAAGGCTGAGAGGGAACTCGGAAAGATCGTCTTCCTGGAGTATGAAAAAGAAGAGATCCCCGAGGAGATCGTGAAGACCTTCTTCGAGTGGAAATACCAGATCTACGGCAGGACCTACGATATGACACCGGAACACTATATACAGCACTATCACATCTCCCACTGCTATGTGATGATGCTGGGAGATACGGTCGGGGCGATCCGCTTCACCTGCGAACAGTGTCCGGTCGTCAACGGGGAGAACTTCTCCTACAAACCGGAACTGAGATCCTATTCCCTGGGCAGGATCATCTACCACTATCACCTGAGAAGAATGGTCGAGAAAGGTCATCCGGCCATGTATCTCTCCGGAGGAGACTGGGAGTATAAAGGCCACTATGGCAGTGTGGAAGAGACTCTCTACAACTGCAATATTCCCCTGCAGGAAGAAGACTTCTCCGATCTTGAAAAGGAAGAAGGTCTCTTCGGAAGACTCAAAGAGACATTCCATAAACTGTTCTAGGCATTCAAAAAGGAAGGGAAAACCCCTTCCTTTTCTTTGCGTCTGAGAGGTCTGATCATCTGATCTCTGTCACGTTGAAGATATACTTGGCAGTATCATCGGCGATACGTCCGGCACCGCCTGTGACATAACCTGAACTGATATTGTGCTCATAGCAGTACTTCTGAGCCGCTGCTTCATTGCCGTTGCGGGTCAGCAGGATCGAAGCACCCAGGGCAGAAGCCAGAGGGCCGGCACAGAGGCCATCCGGAAAGTCATGGGAATAAGCCAGGATCGTCCTGTCGGCCCAAGGCAGGAACTTCTCGGCAATGGCGACGGATGTCTCATAACGTCCGCTTCCCTTGACTCTCTGCGGTGTGCTGTAGGCAGAAAGCTGATCTTCGATCTCCTTGGAGACAGCCCCTTCGCCGCCGATGATATAGAGTGGATTGTTCGGATGGGCTGCCAGGAATTCTTTCTGGGCATCGGTCAGGACGTTCTTCTTCGTATTGACGAGTAGCATCGGCAATCCTGTCGCAGAGGCAGCCAGGGCATCCGCGAAGTTCTCGCCGGAACAGATGAGGATCGGGTATCTGTCCATGATAAAGACTTCATTCAGGATAGCCAGATTGGTATCATAACGGGACTTTCCGGAAAGTCTCCTGATATCGAATTTTTCCAGTCCTTCCAGACACTTCTCCGATACCGCACCGGTGCC
This sequence comes from Erysipelotrichaceae bacterium, assembly GCA_017419065.1. Taxonomy (GTDB): domain Bacteria; phylum Bacillota_I; class Bacilli_A; order Erysipelotrichales; family Erysipelotrichaceae; genus Colivicinus. Next base: position 3,198 of record JAFOMB010000014.1, read on the forward strand.
GCCCAAGACATAGACGATGCCGTCATCTCTCAGATTCTCTTTGATGAAGGCGTTGATATTAGCAGCCTGGGATTCCTTGGTCAGAAGGATCGGTCCCATGTAGGAGGAGGCCAGAGAGCCGCCGCCTAAGGCATCGGCGAACTTATCGCCGGTCGCCAGGACGACGCACTGGAACTTGTCGACATCGAGGGCTTTCTTCAGTTCTTCCGCGACTCTCAGGGAAGTGTCGAAGCGCAGTCTTCCGGAGAGACGGGTGACATTATTCGGGATCACGGCATATTCCGGATACAGGACGTAATTGCCGTTGACTGTGATCGTATCGCCCGGCTGATAGCTGCCGAGCAGAGAGCCCGTGCTTTCGTCTGCCAGGTTCCATTGGACGAACTGCATTCCCAACGGTTCCTTATAGGTGCACTCCGGAACAGTGTAGGCGGCTCCGGCATCCACATAGACAGTGTCCATGCGGTCAAAGCCGCTGTAGTCCGTAAAGGTGATGCGGTATCCCTTGCGGAATTCCGCATAGTAACTGGCATTTTTCATCTCTACCGTTGCCCAGTAGTTCAGATCTTCATTGACGATCACACCATCCGGGGCACTCAGATGCCAGGCCACAAAGGCATAGCCGTCATTCGGCTTCGCAGTCAGAGTGTTGCTGGTCCAGGCCGTAGTAAAGACCGGTCCTGCAGAAGGACCGAGAGGACCGTCATTGATAGAGACATTGCCGCCTTCTGCCGGATAGGCATAGGCACTCGTCGCATAGGTCCTTTCTTCATAATCGGCGTAGACTGTGATATCGGAAGTGATCGGGGTATTGAAGTCAAACGGGATCGTGCATTCCGGATCCGCATACCAGCCGGTGAATACCCACCCATCATACGGACGGGGATCTTTCGGTGCAGGGATGCTCTTCCCGGCAATGGTGACAAAGTAATTTTTCTCCATATCGCCCATGCCTGACATGAAGAAGACTTCGACATAGTCTCCTTCCGGTTTCACAAAATCATAGGTGATCTCATTGCTCATTTTGGAGATCTGGACGTATCCTTCCGCAAAGGCTATGCCGGAGATCCCGTAAGTCCCGGTCTCAGCTCTGAGCTGATAGAGGACCTCATCAAGATCAAACGGAGTTTCATAGACCGGAACGGAGCCGCTCACGGCCAGGCTGGAAACATAGACATTATAGATATAAGGCGGATTGCCTTCATCATCTTTGAATCCGTTGAAATCAGCCTTATTACCGTCAGCGGAAAGTGTGATATCACGGATCGTAAAGCGTCCGGCTCTCTTATCTGTAGAGACCGGTTCGCTGTCAGCCCATTCATACTTGCCTGCCTGTACCGTGGCATAGTACTGCCTGTCCTGGTATTCAAGAGATTCCGATACATCCAGAAAGAGATCACCTGTCTGATAGAGATCAACGCGGTCTTCGTGTCCCTCTTCATAGACTTTTACACGGTAATGGTACTCACTGCCCCCGACGGCATCCCAGCGGACAGTATTGCCGTCCCAGCGCACATTGGAAGGCTTCGGACAGACGTTATTATTGGTGAAATGATAGGCCGGAGAATCGGATTGGGCCACTATATTCCAGTCATCATCCTCAGCGGTGATCCTGGCGGAATAATCTCCTGTCCCGAAACCGTTATAGAGAAGCAGGTCATGAATATCATACCGGGTTTCCATCACCTGATCTCCGACACCGTCCGGTAATCCTGCCGGGCAGTAGATCATGTATCTCGTAACCCCCGGAACAGGATCCCAGGTCATGATGCCATTCTCATCGATCCGGATATTGTTGATGCCCTGATAACCTTCATCTGCTTCGATGCGGTTACCGATAGTCAGCGTTCCTGCCAGCAGCATGACTGCCAGGAATAGAGTCAGCAGTTTCTTCATAAAAACCTCCACACAAAAGAAAACAGTTTGTCTGAATGAAGATAGAGAGAGAAACGATAGATGATAGAGGGAATATCTGCTGATTTCATTGTACTATAATTCAAATCTTTTCTTACCGGAGGTACATCCCGAAAGACAAAAAGAGAATCCTTCCGGATCCTCTTCATGGAATATTACTGTCTTTATTCAGGAATGATCTTCCTCACGACTTCTTCAGGGACAGCCCCTGTTCCGCCGGCGATGTAGGCTGTCTTGATGTCATGCTTGGCGACGTATTCCGCAGCCGCTGCTTCCTTTCCTTCCTTGACGAGGAGGATCGGAGAAGAGAGCTTGCTGGCGAGAGGTCCTGCACATAAGCCGTCCGGATAATTGTCGGAATAGGCGAGGATGATGCTCGTTGCCTCCGGGAAGAACATATCCGCAATTTTGGCAGAGGTCTCCTGACGGGTCTTTCCGGATATGCGTACCGTCGTGCCGTACTCCGAGACTTCCTTTTCGATCGTCTCTGAGACAGCTCCTGTTCCGCCGATGATGTAGCGGGTCCGGAAAGGATGATCTGCCAGGAACTGTTTCTGCTCAGCTGTAAGACTTCCCTTTCCATTCACCAATAGGACAGGAAGACCGATGGCGGAAGCGCTCAGGGAATCCGCGTAGCCGTTTTGACCGGCACCTGTACAGATGAGGACCGCATCCTTGTCTGTACTCGTTTCCTCCAGGATGGCCAGATTCGTGAGATATCTGTTGGAACCGGAGAGCCTTTCCACACTGTAGCTTTCTTCCAGTCCTTCCAGGCATTCCGCCGGGACAGCGCCTTCGCCTCCCAGGACGTAGACTGTTCCGTTTTCCTTGAGATTCTCCTGGATGTATTCATTGATGGAAGAAGCCTTTTTGGAATCTGTCAGCAGGATCGGAGCATCCATTTCCGATGCCAGATAGCCTCCTGCCAGCGCATCCGCGTAGTTTTTACCTGTCGCCAATACGATGGTGTCATACTTTTCGACTCCCAGTACCTCTCTGATCGCGTCAGCCTGTTTGACGGATGTCTCATAGCGGTCCTTTCCGGAGAGACGGGAGGTCTCTGTCACCGGTTCTGCAACAAAGACATATCTGCCGGTCTGATCTTCCATATATTGGATCGTATCATCAAAGCGGATGTAGAGTTTTTCTTCCTGCAGCATCATCTCCCTGAAGTTTTCGTTATACAGGTACCGGGTGATGTAACCCTCTCCGAGGTATTCTTTGATCTTACTGTCAATCTTGATACCGAAGAGGTTGATACCGGGTATCATGCCGCTATAGACGAAATCCACGATCAGTGCCGGTTTTCCCTTCACGTGATCCCGGATGATCTCTGCTTCGCTGTCGCCGTCTTCCAGAAGCTCTTCCAGCGTCCGGATCTGCACAGAGAGATCGCGGTCACCGGGTATCAGATTCGATCCATTGCCCCCTCTGATCTCCCAGAGGATATTGCCGCAGTCGAAGAAGACTGTTCTCGATCCTTTTTTGATATTCTGATAAGCATTTTCTCTCAGGATAGTATCCGAGGAGCAGTCGACGATGACAGGGGTATTCTGCCCGGCATTCTGCAGAATATTGATAAGACCATCCCCGTTGACTGTATGGATGACGTCATCTTCCCCGTCGTTGATGACCTCGACCAGGACATTCCGGAATCTCTTCGGAAAAGCGGAATAACTGCTGTCAAAGTTGAAATTCCCTGCCCGGTCATAGGCATAGACGCTGTCCAGATAATAGATCCCCGGCTTTGTGTAGGCATCCATGGTGATCGTCCCATGGAGAAGTCCATCTTCATAAGGGATCATCTCTCCGGTAACAGGATCTCTGTATGCCGGATAGAGATCCGTGAAGATCTGACTGTTATAGATATCATTGTGGAAATAGACATTCAAGTGGTCTACCCCGGAGAGGTCATCGGATGCTTCTGCAATGACTTCTATTTCACCGGGCGCGTGATAGGAAACGCCTGTCGCCAGGACCGATTTCACTTCCGGTGCCGTGTCATCCACTTTCCCGGAGGTGATCAAAGTGAGACGGATATCCTTGAACTGTTCCGGGAAGTCAGGGTTATAGCGGAAGTAGTCGTATTTGTTGGAAGCTTTATCGTAGACGTAGAGACAGGAGATGACATAATCTCCCGGCTTCTCGAATTCATCCAGAGGAAGCGTGCCGTGGAATCTGCCGTCCGCATAAGGGATCGTCTCCCCGGTGGCAGGGTCCTTATACTCAGAACGCATGAGTACACGGAGTTCTTTCTGATACTTCTCATTGAAGAAGTAGATCTCTCCTCCGGCTGCTCCGGAGAGGTCATCTACCATGTCCGCTGTGATCGAGATCTCTCCCGGAAGCTGAACTTCTGTCTTATCCAGGATGATCTCTGTAAAGATCGGAGGAACGGTGTCCAGGATACCGCCGGAAACAGTGAACGTGATGTCTTTGAACGGGAATTCCTGGGCAGCATTGCCATAGGAATAAGACCTATTATTTCCTGCATTATCTTCCGCAAGGATGTAGTTGATGACGTATTCGCCCGGTTTCGCGTATTCGTTCAGCTGTAAGACACCGTGCCATTGTCCGTTTTCATCCGGCTGCAGTGTCAGATAATAGTAGCAGTCGTATTCCTTATTGTGGAAAGCCATCTGTACGTTTCTGACACCGGAGACATCATCACTGGCTTCGACCGTGACTTCAACTTCTCCCGGCGCTGTCACTTCTGTTTTGTCCAATGTGATACTGACGATTTCCGGAGACGCTTTATCCGCCTCCGCACTGACAGGGACATGTCCCAGCAGCAGGAAGGCGCACAGAATCGCTGTTATATATTTTCTGATCTTCATAGACAAATCCATCCTTTATCCTTATCCATTGTAGCATTCCCCTTCCCCCCTGCCTGTAATATCGGCGCAAAAAGAAAAGGCGTTTCTTCAAACGCCTTCGTGTATCAGTAGATGACTCTCACTTCCGTGCCGATCGAAACAGCTTCGTATAACTGTTTCTGTTTGTCTGCCGGCATGTTTATGCAGCCGTGGGACGGATCGCTCTTGTAGATATCGCCGCCGAACTGACTGCGCCAGGAGGCATCATGTATCCCCAGGATATGGCCGCCGTCGGAATAGTGTCCGGGCTTCCCGAAGCCGATCCAGTAGTCGACATATTCCGTATAGTCCTTTCCCTTGAGAGTCGCGCCTTCCTTCTTGTATTGGACATAGTAGGTCAGCTCATCTAAAAGCGTATCGCCGTATCCCGATACGATCGGAGAAGACAGGACGAGCTTGCCGTCTTTGACATAGTAGAGTGTCTGTTCCGAGATCACCACTTTGACGTAAGTGCCCGGTTCCATCTTCGGTCCCAACCCCAGGATGTCTTCAACAGCTGCTGTCGCCACGGCCGCTTCCCCTCCCAGTACATAGGCGTGGGAAACACCGGCGTAACTGACGAACTCCTTCGCGTAGCTGTTATCTCCCTTCGGATCGACTAAGAGGACCGGTGCCATGAAGAGATGTCCCAGCGGTCCTCCGGATAAGCCATCCGGGAAGTCCTTGCCGGTAGCCAGAACAGCCTGTTTCGCATCACAGTTGAAGTAATGGGCTACCTGAGAAGAAGTCTCATAGCGGCTCTTGCCGTAGATGCGGTCCATGACGGCCCCGTAGTTCCCCAGTTCTTTTTCAACCGCTTCCGAGACAGCCCCGGTTCCGCCGATGATATAGAAACGCGATCCCTTCGCTTCATTGCTCAAGAAGGCCCTCTGATTGTCGTTCAGAGTATCTCCGACTAAGAGGATCGGATAAGGCAGGGAGGAAGCGGAGAGGGAATCGGCGAAATTTTTCGCGGTACATACCAGGATAGTTTCTCTGTCCGTTACACCGGCTGCCCGCAGAATATCGAGGTTGGTATCATAGCGGGTCTTCCCGGCGATACGGGTGACATTCGTATAGATGTTTCGAAGAGGAGCGATCCATTCATCCGGTACTGCCCCGGTACCTCCCAGGATCAGGATACGGCCGCCGTATTCGACATTGTTTTTGACGAAGGAACAGACATCTTCCGCACTGCCCTCGCTGATCAGAAGCAGAGGGGCGCCGTTGACAGCGGCCAGGTAGGCGCCGCTGAGCGCGTCCGGGAAGTTGCTTCCGGTCGCAATGACAGCCGCATAGGTCCCTCCGGAATAGTCGTTGACCGCGGCGATCTCTCCCGCAATGGCCAGAGAAGTATAGTAGCGGTTCTTTCCGGAGATCCTCTGATAGGTCGGTTCGATACCGTATCTCAGACCGCTTTTCGTGTAATCACTTTTCGCATAGCCCCAGGCACCGGCACTTACCCGGAATTCAAAACTCTTGTCCGAACCGGCCAGATACAAAGACAGATCTGTCTCCGTTGTCGCTGTGACGATGAGTTCTGCGTTTAAACTGCCGTTCCGGTATAACTGGATGAAGTACTGATTCGCATTCGGTACGGTGCCCCAGCGGGCTTTGGTACCATCCCACCAGGCACTTCCCGGAGCAGGCATCTTACCATTTGGAGCTGTGTAGAGATAATCAGTGATCTTGCCATTGGCTAAAAACTCCCAGATGGTGGAATTCCCTACCGGCTCCTTCCAGGCGATGACTTCGATATTGTAGTATCCTTCATCCCCACAGTTATAAAGGAGATAGCTTCTCAGATCGAATCTCGTCGGTTCATAATCGTCAGCATAATTCGTCACTACGACATCACCATTGACAGAGATGTCATAGGAGTCCGCCCCCGGATAGGCATCCCAGGTCACGACACCGTTGGAATCGATCTTGAGGTTCTGCAGTGTCCCTGCCGCCTGAACGTCTTTGGCAGGAGAGATGATCAGTGTTCCTAAAACGAGAAAAAGTACCAGCAGATTTGTCAGAATCTTTTTCATATTGAAACTCCTTATTGATTGATCGATCAGCTTCTTCACCTTCATGGTATCACCTTTTTCATAACTTCCTGAATCAAAAGAGGAAGGATCCCTCCTTCCTCCCGGAGATATACGTGAAACTCTTTATTCAATCTCTGGTTTTGATCTCTGCAGAGGCTCCTGACTGATCACAGGAAAGACCGGCACAGCGTATCAGAAGAACTGAAACAGCTCTTCTAAACAAAAAACCGCCATGCATAAGCATAACGGCTTTTTGTTTCATGGAAAAATTCTTTACTTGACGCTGATAACACCGAAGGCATCTGCGGCTGCTTCATCGGATACAGCGGCTGTACCTCCGGAGATGTAACCGTATCTGACAGTCACATTCGCTCTCAGGAAGTAGCGGGATGCCTGATTGGTCTTCCCGTCTGCAACTAAGAGGATCGGCGCATACATGGCATAAGCCAGAGGACCGGCACATAAGCCATCCGGGAAGTCCTTGCCGGTAGCCAGGACAGCTATGTTGTTTCCCATCCGGAAGCTGCTGCCGATGTAGCGGGAGGTGATGTAGCGGTCCTTGCCGGAGATCCTTCTCGTGACAGTACCGTAATTGCCCAGTTCATTAGCGACTTCTTCCGGTACCGCACCGGTCCCGCCGATGATGATGAACTTCGTTGCATCTTTGTTCAGGGTAGCCAGGTATTCTTTCTGTGCGCTGTTGAGACTCTTCTTGACTAACAGCATCGGGATATCCAGAGAGGAACAGGACAGTGCATCCGCGAAGCCCTCACCGGTACACACCAGGAAGGTGCCGCCTGTCACACCGGATTCTCTCAATACAGCCAGATTCGTGCCGTAGCGGGAAGAACCTGAAAGACGCTTGGTTTTGAAACCGCTGAGCCATTCATCTTTTACCGC
>JAFOMB010000118.1 GCA_017419065.1 Erysipelotrichaceae bacterium
ATCCTCCGAAATACCCGATCGTCTCCTATTTACCGGAAGTCATCTATGCGTGACACAAAGAAAAGGTGAAACTCCCTGGTTCTGAGTTTCACCTTACAAGCACCTTTTTATTTCCCTGTCCTTGACAAGGGGTACGGTTTAGAAGTTTCCTTTTCTTATTTCACTTTGACACTCTCATGGAAGAGAGGCAGGAAGAGAAATCCCTGATCTCTGAGTCCTTCGATGATGGAAGGCAGAGCCTTGGCGGTATTGTAGGAGTAGTCATGCATGAGGACTACCATGACCCGGTAATTCTCCGAATGATCGAGGACCCCGTGGATATACTCGTCCACACTTCCGACATTCCGTCCGTCTCCGGTCTCGGTATCCCAGTCGACATAGCCGTATCCCATCTCCCGTAAGCCCTGGATGATGTCGCCCTTCTTCTCTCTGGCCTGACCTGATCCGCCCGGGAAGCGCATGATGTCGGTCCTATAGCCGAAGCGCCTTTCGATCTCATCCCGGTTCAGACGGATGTCTTCTAAGAAGGTCTCGACGCTCTGATAGATCCCGTCGCTTTTGAGGTTATGCGTCGCCGTATGATTGGCTAACGTATGGCCGCTGTCGATGACCCTCCGGTAGATCTCATCGTACCGTTCATCCTTCAGCAGATAGAAGAAGGTCGCCTTGACATCATACTCATCGAGGACATCGAGGAAGGAAGATGTCGTCGTGAGATATGGCCCGTCATCAAAGGTCAGATAGGCGATCTTCGCCTCTGACTCTCCGGAGAGGATCCTGCTTTCAAGGTCAGCTGCCATGCGGAAGTATTCCTCCCTGGCATTGCCGGCCTTTTTCTTATACTCCTCCAGATCCCTGATCTCTTCTTCTTTATCAGCGAGTTCCTGAAGAGCCGCTCTGTTTTTCTCCTTCTCTTTGGAAAGAGTGACTTGGAGCTCTTCGATCTTCGCCTGATGGGTCTCTGCCGTATTCTTCATATGGAAGAAGGCATAGAGACTTCCGCCTAAAAGAAGGAACAAGAGGACCAGCAGGATCAGTATCCCTCTATCTTTTCGATCTCGTGCAGCCACAGACCGGTCTCCTTCTTCAGTTCTTCGATCTCATTCTGTTTCTCTATGATGAGAGTTTCGACTTCGGATATCGATCCCTCTGTCTTCTTCAGAGCCTCCTCTTCTTCAGAGATCTCCGCCTTCAAAACCAGGATCTCTTTCTGAAGTTCCTGATCCTGTTCATAGTACGTATAGGAATACCAGCCGAGAAAGCCGATGGCGATGAAGAGAAGCAGAGCCAGCAGTTTCTTCATTCGTCCTCCTTATACCAGGAAAGGGCAGTACTGCCCTTTCTTATTTCTTCTTACGGATCCTTCTCTTGCGGAATATGATGGCAGAGTAAGGAGCGATGTCGATATAGATGGAATCCTTCTTTCCATCCGATTTCTCATGGACGGACTTGCGCGGGGTGAAGTTGCACATATTGCAGCCGCTGTAGATGTCCTTTTCCGTGTTGAGTATTTCGGTATAAGTACCCTTCTCCGGAACACCGATCCGGTAGTTCTTATAGGATACCGGCAGCATGTTCAGCACGATCAGGAAGAGGGAGTGTTCATCCTCTCTCGTGTAGACGAATAAGGACTGACCCTTATTGTCGACCATGATCCACTTGAAGTTCTCCCAGCAGAACTCGTTCTCATAGAAGGCCGGGTATTGCCGGTAGATATGGGAGAGGTCATGGAAGAATCTCTTGAAGGAATCATGGAGAGGATATTCCAGCATGAACCAGTCCATCTCCTTGCGTTCGTCGAATTCCCTGAACATGGCGATCTCGTTGCCCATGAAGTTCAGTTTCTTACCCGGATGGGTAAACATGTAGACGAAGAGGTTGCGGCACTGCGGGAACTTGTCCTCGTACTTGCCGAACATCTTGTCGATGATGGTCTTCTTGGAGTGGACGACTTCATCGTGCGAGAAAGGCAGGATGAACTTCTCGGAGAAGCAGTAGGACATGGAGAAGGTGATCAGGTCGTGATGATACTGGCGGTAGATCGGATCCATCGCGTAGTACTTGAGCGTATCATTCATCCATCCCAGGTCCCACTTGTAGTCAAAGCCCAGGCCTCCGTACTGTACCGGTTTGGTGACATTCGGATAGTCGGTGGAATCTTCGGCGATCAGCAGACAGGATGGATACTTCTCCTTGAGGTGGTAGTTGAGTCTCTTTAAGAAATCGGTGCCCGGCTTGTTTTCTCCCAGCTGTTTATTGCCACGGTGGAAGATGAAGTGCGAGACCGCATCAAAGCGCAGTCCGTCCGCATGGAAGCGGTTGAACAGGAAGTCCGCGCTCGATAAGAGGAAGGAGATGACCGGCGGCGATGTCAGATCGAAACAGTAGGTCCCCCATTCGGAATAGGCCAGACGGTCTTCCTTGTATTCATAAAGAGGTGTGAAATCGAAGTTGCCTAAGCAGAAGGCATCCTTCGCAAAGTGAACGTAGACGGCATCCAGTAAAACACCGATCCCGTTTCTATGACACTCGTTGATCAGATCCATCAGATCATACGGGGTCCCGTATCTCGAAGTAGCCGCGAAGAAGCCGCTGGCCTGATAGCCCCAGGAACCGTCGAACGGATGTTCGAAGACCGGCATCAGCTCGATATGGGTAAAGCCCATGTCCTTCACATAAGGGATGAGGCTTTCCTTGACTTCCCGGTAGGTGGCTAAATCACCCTTCTTCTTGAAGCCGTTGAGATGGACTTCATAGATGTTGAGAGCCTGATCATAGGAGAAAGATCTCTTTCCCATGTATTCTTCATCAGAGAAGGTGAAGTAGTCGAGGTCATACATGGCAGAACAGTTGCCCGGTCTCTTTTCAAAGGCGAAGGCATACGGATCTGACTTGTCCTGGAAGGTGTGATCATCCTTCCAGATGCGGTAGCGGTAGAGATAAATGATCTCCATATCTTCAATGTAGAGCTGCCAGATGCCCCGGTCATCGACCTTATTCAGGTCGTAGAAACGGGAAAAGTCTTCACGTGACGTGAAGACCTGGACTCTATACGCATGCGGTGCCCAGAGGGTGAACTCTACGCCGTTGCCTTTCTTATGGCAGCCGAAGAGATCATACGCCTCCATTTCATAACCGCTGAAGAACTTCTCGTATCTATCCATTCAATGCTTTCCTGTAGACTTCTTCATATTCCCTGGCAGAACGGGCAAAGGAGACATCATAGCGCATGGCTCTCTTGATCAGATTCTTCCAGGCATCCTTGTGATCATAGTACTGGGTATAGGCATAGTCGATGACCGACAGCATATCCCAGGCGTTATACGGACCGAAGGTGAATCCTCTTCCCTCGTCGGTATATTCGTTATACGGCTCTACGGTATCCTTGAGACCGCCTGTCTCTCTGACTAACGGCAGCGTCCCGTATCTCATCGCGATGAGCTGGGAGAGACCGCACGGTTCAAATAAGGACGGCATCAATAACAGATCCAGTCCGGCATACATTCTGTGCGCCAGAGCTTCATTATAGCCGCAGTAGTAGACAAAGCGTCCCTTGTGTTCGTCTTCCAGCATGCGGAAGGCGTATTCGTATCTCGATTCTCCCGTACCCAGTATGGCGATCTGGACGTTCCTCTTGAGCAGTTCGCCCATACAGCCGAGTAAAAGGTCGGCACCCTTCTGGAAGGTGAGTCTGGACACCATGCCCAGTAAGAGCGTATCTTCCTCTTCCTTTAATCCCAGTTCCTTCTGCAGGGCCAGCTTGTTTTCGCGCTTGCCCTTGAGATAGTTGCGGGTGTTGTACGGATAGGCGATGGACTTGTCGGTATACGGATTGAAGGCTTCCGTATCGATGCCGTTGACGATCCCGTAGAGATCTTCTCTTCGATACTTCAGGATGACATCGAGGTTTTCTCCCCTCTCCGGTGTCTGTATCTCCATCGCATAGGTCTTGGAGACAGTGGTCACCTTGTCGGCGAAGACGATGCCGATCTTCATAAAGTTGCAGTGATCGTTGTAGCGCAGAGAACCGTTGTCGAAATCCTTGTAGTCAAAGGACAGCAGATCGAAGAGGACCTGCTTGTCATAGTCTCCCTGATAGGCCAGGTTGTGGATCGTGAAGATATGACGGATCTTGCGGATCTTCTCAATGGCTTCATAGCGCAGCTTGCATAGAGCCGGTATCAGAGCGGTATGATAGTCATTCTCATGGATGATGTCCGGATAGTAATCCAGTTTGATCATCATCTCGATCACGGCGATGTTGAAAAAGGAGAAGCGGGCGACGTCATCCTTGAAGCCGTAGACGCCGTCCCTTCCGAAGTAGTTTTCATTGTCAATGAAAAAGTATTCGACACCATCGAGATCGTAGCTGTAGATATCCGCTTCTTCATTGATATAGCCGGAGTGGACATAGATCTTGTCTTTCCACTTCAGACCTTCATAGTATTTTTCTTTGACCGGTTTCAGCAGAGGCATGACGACCTTGCAGTCGAACTGCTCTCTGTCGATCGCTCTTGGCAGGGCATAGACGACATCTGCGAGTCCGCCCGTCTTGATGAATGGGAGGGATTCGAATGCCGCAAACAGCACCCGGATCATTAGATCCTGTCCCTTCTCTTCACATAGAGAGGACTGTCTTTCTCTCCCTTGAGTTCCTTGGTATGTGTGATGATCGCATAGCGGTCAACGACACAGTTCTCCAGCTTGACTTTCTTATTGATGAGGGCATCCGGCAGGATGACGGAATCCTTGACGACAGAGCCTTCCTTGATGACGACATTTCTGCCAATGACGGAATTGATGACAGTACCTTCAATGATACAGCCGTTGGCGACGATGGAACCCTTGACGGAAGCACCTTCCTTGTATAAGGTCGGGCAGGAGTCATTGGTCATCGTGTAGATCGGCCATTCATCGTTGATGAGTTCCAGAAGTTCCTTCTGCTCGCGTACAGACATGGATGCCTCATAGTAGGCCTTCAGGGAATTCAGGCAGGCCACGAAGCTGTGATGCTTCATCATGCCGACCTTCATACCGTCTTTCTCGATCGCATCCTTGACGATGTCGGAGAGAGAATAGAGGGAGCTGGTCTCCTGAGCCTTCCTGACGAGATCCACGAAGGTGGAAGCGGCCATGACATAAGTCTCCAGGGAGATGTTTCCTGTCTTGAACTTGCCGCGGTTCTTTCTCGTACCGGCAACTCTATTCTTGTCTTTCTCATCCGGTAACAGGACATCACAGCCTAAGAAGTATTCATCGGCGTTCTTGACCGGCTGATACAGCATCGTGATGTCATTCTTGTGTTCAATGTGGTAATCGATCATGTCCTGGAAGTTCTCCTTGAAGATGAAGTGACATGGAGCGATCACGACATAGGACGGATTGGATTCTTCCACGAACTGCATATTGGCAGCGAAGGAAGCGATATCCGTGTTATAGATCTCATTGGTAGCCGGCTTTTCTCCGTGTAAGAGGAGGATACGGCCGTTCTTGGTATTGATGTTGTAGTTGGTGCGGTGGATGTGTTCGATGATGGAACGCGGTCTGTTCTTGATGTGGACGTGGATGTTCTTGATACCGCTGTTGGTGAAGTTCGACAGCATGAAGTCTGCGACACGGTATCTGCCGAAAATGCTCGCAGCCGAGATCGGACGGTAGTCTTCGATCCCCTCTACGTTCACATATGACGGTTCCATATTCAAAATGCCAATGATCTTTGCCATCTTACTTGACCTCCTTATCGACGACTGCCTTGGTGACGAGCAGCACCTCTTCTGAATCCTTCTTGCCCAGTGTCATGCCGTCCGGGACCTTGACGCCGTCCATGACGAGACATCTGTTGAGCTTGGCATTCTTGCCGATGACGACATCGTTCATCAGGACACAGTCCTTGACCTTCGCACCTTCCCGGACTTCCGCACCGGTAAAGATGACGGAGTGATCGACTTCACCGTCGATGATGGAGCCCTGGGTGATGAAAGCACCGTTGACTTTGGCCTTTTCTCCGAAGCACTGTGGAACGATACCGAGGTCTTCTGTATAGATCTTCCATTCACTGTCGAAGAGATCGAGGCCGCTGCCTTCCTTGAGCAGATCCATGTTGGCTTCCCATAAGGATGTGACAGTACCGACATCCTTCCAGTAGCCCTTGAAGCGGTAAGCCTTTAAACGCAGACCGTCATTCAGATAAGCCGGGATGATGTTCTTGCCGAAGTCATGAGAGGAATCCGGATTCTTCGCATCATCCTTGAGGTATTTGCGCAGAGTCTTGTAGTTGAAGATGTAGACACCCATGGAAGCCAGATTGGACTTCGGAACAGCCGGTTTCTCTTCAAAGCCGGTGATCATGTCATCCTCATCGGTATTCAGGATACCGAAACGGGAAGCTTCCTTCATCGGTACTTCGATGACGGCGATCGTCGCTTCCGCATTGGCTTCGATGTGCGCTTTCAGCATCTTCTGGTAATCCATCTTGTAGATGTGGTCACCGCTCAGGATGACGACATAGTCTGCTTCTTCCTGATCGAGGAAGTCCCGGTTCTGATAGATGGCATCAGCTGTTCCGCGATAGGAACCTAAACCGGATTCATCCTTTTCTCTAGGCGAAAGCACATAGACACCGCCGTCCTTCTGGTTCAGGCCCCATGTCGAAGACTTGGCGACGTAGGAACTGAGCAGTATGGATTCATACTGGACCAGGACACCGACTGTCGGAATGTTGGAATTCGCACAGTTGGACAGGGCAAAATCGATGACACGATATTTGCCGCCGAAGTGGACAACAGGTTTTGCGACTTTCTTTGTCAGATCAAAAAGTCGGGAACCCCTGCCTCCTGCTAAGATCATTGCTATTATGTTGTTTTGTTTCATGAGTCAAATCCCCTGTTTCTATCTCTATTCTACACTATTAAAGTGTTCTTGCTACAACAATCGTGTAAGCCGGTACCCGTATTTCCCTGCTTCTCTCTCCTTCATTTCCTTCTCCGTCCAGAAGGATCTCATAAGCGCGGGAATCGGTGTAGATATGATCAATGGTACATGGATTGATGAGGATCAGAAGATCCCCATAGCGGCATATCAGAAGTTCATCATGTTCTTCGAACTTCACTTCTTTTTTAAAGTTTCCGGCATACGCTTTCCGGATCTTCACGAGCTTCCTGAAATACTCGACATCGTTTTCATAGAGGCCTCTGCGGACCCAGTCAAGAGTGTTGATGTGATCGCCGATATTGTAGGAATTATCCAGACCGGCCTTGCTTCTGAGGAATTCCTGACCGCTGTGCAGGAAAGGGATCCCCTTCCCTAACATGACCATTCCCATGGCGAAGCGGCACATCTTGCCGAGTTCCTTCTCGTCCCGGCTGACTTCCCTGGCTCTGTCATAGAAGGTCATATTGTCATGACATTCGACATAGCTGATGGACTGTTCCGGCGTAAAGCCGTTCCCCGGTGACCCCATCAGGGCATCTTTGATCTCTCTTTTATCTGCACCTCTGCGGAGAGAAAGCGCAATTACCGGATCGCGGAAGAAGCGGTTGAAGGCCCCTACCGGATAGATCTTGGAAAGATTGTCTTCGCTGGCTCTTTCATCCTCATCGAGGACATCCCCCATATTCCAGGCTTCCCCATAGAGGAGGAAGTCCTTCTTAAGAGATAAGGAGAGATCCCGGATCCTCCGGATGGTCTCGCAATCCATGATCCCCATGAGGTCAAAGCGCAGACCATCGATGTCGTAGATCTCAATGTAGCGCCGTACGATCTCCTTGAAGTAGGCTCTGGTGAAGGCCCCTTCCGAGCGGACTTCGTTGCCGCAGAAGGTACCTTCCGCCGGCCGCATATTCTCCTTATAACGGAAGAAATAATAAGGGATCATCTTGTTCAAGGCATTGGCTTTCAGGTCATAGACGTGGTTGAAGACGACATCCAGGATGACGCCGATACCCTTTTCATGGAGTTTTTCGACCATCTCCTGGAACTCCGTGACACCCGCATACGGATCTTTGTGATCGACCAGATAGCTTCTCTTGAAGGTGGAATAGGAGACGGGATTGTAGCCCCAGTTATAGTCCTTTCCATGCTTGATGTCATCATCGAAAGAGAATACCGGCATGATCTGGACATGGGTGTTCCCCAGTTCCTTCAGATAGTCGATCCCGGCACTCTTTCCCCGGACTTCAAGGCCTTCCTCTGTGAGAGCCTTAAAGGTCTTCGGATGGGTGCACGGAAGCGAAGAGGAGAAATCCCGGATGGAGATCTCGTAGATGATCGTCTCTTCCCTTTCCGGAAGAGGGATCTTCTTTCTTTTGAATTTCTCCTTATCCAGGATATAGGAATCTCTTCCGTCGTCACTGTCCGCATACGAAAAAGGATCGGCGAAGCACTCTCCTCTTCCATTGCGGAAATGATAGAGATGTCCTTCCCAATCCCCTGAAACTTCTCCATAGAAGCAGTCACCCTTCTTCTCCATGACGACCGTCTTCTCCTGATCGAGAACGACGGACATCCTCTGTGTCGTCGGCGCAAAAACCGAAAAAGACGTCTTCATGGAAGAATAGTGATGACCTAAGTCAGAGATATCCCATAGACAGGAATCTACGTAGTCATAGAGTTCCTGCAGTTCGTAAAGTGTCATTGATAAGCTTCTACTTTCATTTTGCTTTCGATAGAGTCGATGATCCCCATCACGATCTTCTCGATACGGGAACCTTTGGAGTAATCCGCACGGACAGCGAAGTCTGCCCGTTTGTCGTTGTAGAGTTCATAGGCGAGATCTTTCTTGCGTTCATCATCGCCGTATACTGCGATCGCATAGCCGCCGTTCTGCTTCATGACCTTCATACTAGGGACATCAGTAGAACCGTCTCCGAAATAGATCATGTTCGATAAGCGGATATACTTGGAATCTTCCGGTGTCGAGGAGTTCAGGTCGCTGTCGTTCCTGGCATCGAGAACACCCTTGTTGATACGGAAGAGATACTGGGTCTTCTGGGTATAGTTGACCACACGGTTCGGCCATTCAGGTCTGCCCTTCTTATCATACACGAAAGAACAGGCATAGATCTTCTTGAATTCATGGGAAATGGAAGTTCCCCTGATGATCTCCTCCAGACCGCTGGAGATGACGTAGTGTTCAATGATCACGTTGTGCTTCTTCCCGTACTCATTGATGCGGGAGAACCAGGTCTCGACACCCGGATAGAGCTTGACATACTTTCCTTCTCTGATAAGTTCATCCTTTGTCAGATCCGGATCCTTCTTGGCCATCAGATAGAGGTAGGCCAGGATGGCATCGCAGTTGTGCTTCCTGGAGACTTCCGCACATTCCGCCCAGAAGTCATTGGGATCCTGGTAACCGAGCTTCTGCAGGTAGTGGAACTCCTGCATGTCCTTTGGAGACAGGGTCTTGTCAAAGTCATAGATCAGAGCGACACGGGTCTTTTTCATATCTATACCTCGTTGAGATTTTTGATCGCTTCGATATAGATCTCGATCTGTTTCCTGACGCTTTCCAGATTGAGTTTTTCATTGGCGTCATGCATATGGACTTCTTCTCCTCCGAAGTCTGCTCCGAAGGCGATGCAGTTGTGGATGGCCTTGGCATAGGTACCGCCGCCGATGACTTCCATCTCGGATTCATGATCGCCGGTGACATCTTCATAGGCCTTCTTCAGGGCTTTGATCATTGGATTGTTTTTATCGAAGTAGAGCGGTTCCACGCCTCTTCCGGACTCAAACCAGACCTTTTCTTCATTCAATACAGACAGGACCTTCATGACATCTTCCACACGGCTCTTGACCGGGAAGCGCATATCCAGGGAGATGGTGATCCTTCCCTCTTTCGTATTCGCGACACCGAGGTTGATGGAAGTATCGCTGAGTTCGTCCTTCAGCTCTTCCATGCCGAGTCTCTCTCCGTGGAGGTCAAGACCGAAGTACTTGTGCATATATTCCACTAAGGCATCATCCATCCCGGCTTCATAGAGAGCTTCAAAGAGATGGTTGATGGCGTTGATGCCGTTGTCCGGTGTGGAGGCATGAGCGGCCTTGCCGGTGAGGGTGATAGTGATGTTTTCATCTTCTTCCCACTTGCAGCCGACGCCGTGATTGTTGAAGTATGTCTCCATCTTCTCTTTATCGGCACTGCCCTTCTTTAATACACAGGTCAGGTTCTTGCAGACGATGTTGGAGGCATCGCCGCCCTTGAGTTCCAGGATAGAAGAGGAATCCGTGGTGATGAGACCGCCGACCATGCCCTTTTCCCCGATGATGCCCGGAAAACCGCCGTCCGGTGTGTAGCCCATGTCCACATGGCCCTTCTTTTCGACGTAATGGCGGATGCAGGCGGAACCGGTCTCTTCGTTGCATCCCAGTATCAGTCTCACTCTCCTCTTGAACGGATAGCCGGTATCTAACAGATATTTGATCGCATACATGGAAGCGACAGCCGGTCCCTTGTCATCCGAGACACCGCGGCCGTATACCCATCCGTCCTTTTCGATCATCCGGTACGGGTCGGAATCCCAGCCGTCCCCCTCCGGAACGACATCGAGATGGGCGAGAATACCGATGACTTCCTCTCCTTCTCCGACTTCCCCATATCCGCAATAGTAATCGACATTTTCCGTACGGAAGCCCTTTTCTTCCATCATCTTGAGTGCCGCATCGAGGACCTTCCGGTTCTCGCTGCCGAAAGGCGCTTCATCATCCGAGAGGACAGAATGGTAGGATACCAGTTCCCCCAGATCTTTTTTGAAGTTTTCGAGATTGTTTTCAATGAATTCCTTTACCATAGTTTCACTCCTTTACGATGATCATCCTGCATTCCGGACAGCGCCAGGCCCTGCGTGATACCGGGCTCAGCCATCCTTCGCTTTTTAAGATGATCTTCTTTTTTAATAGGTCAGACGGCTTGAAAAGCAGCCGTACGTCTTTTTCACTCTTCAGTTCTCCTCTGACAAGCACGCCTCCGCAGAACGGACATAACGCGCTTCCGGAGAAGGATTCGATCCTTTCTTTCATCAGATCACGATACCGACCGGACAGTGGTCGGATCCCTCCACTTCATCATAAATGATACTGTCCTTTACTTTCTGTAAAAAGCGTTCCGATACGACGAAATAGTCGATCCTCCAGCCTATGCCTCTCTCCCTGGCTCTGGTCCTGTAGGACCACCAGGAGTACTTCACCGTTTTCGGATAGAGTTCCCGGAAGGTATCTCTGAATCCTGCTGACAGCAGTTCCGTGAACTTGTTTCTCTCTTCATCCGAGAAGCCGGCAGAGAAGTGATTGTCATCCGGATTCTTCAGGTCGATCTCGTTATGGGCGACATTGAGGTCTCCGGTATAGATGACCGGTTTCTTCTGATCGAGCTTCATCAGATGCTTCCTCAGATCATCTTCCCAGTGCATGCGGTAATCTAATCGTTTTAAGCCGTCCTTGGAATTCGGCACATAGGCGCAGACGAAGTAGAATTCCGGATACTCCAGGGTGATGACCCGTCCCTCTAACGGATGATCTTCCCCTTCAATGTCGTATTCGACAGATAACGGCTCTTCTTTCGTCAAAACCATCGTCCCGCTGTAGCCCTTTCTTTCGGCACAGTTCATATAGCGGTGATAGCCTTCGAAGTCATATGTCAGCTGATCTTCCTGCATCTTGACTTCTTCAAAGCCCATGATATCCGGCTTTTCCCTCTCTAAGAATTCTTGAAGGTTTCCCTTGGAGAGGATGGCCCGGAGGCCGTTGACGTTCCAGCTGATGATCTTCATGCGATGCTCCTTGCGATATGTTTCAGATACTCCGCTTCCTCATCACTCAGATAAGGGCGGAGGGTCTCATAGACTCTCTGGTGATAGGCGTTGAGGACTCTGACATTCTCCTCGCTCAGATAGTCTCTGTCGATGAGATCGAGGTCGAACGGAACTAAAGTCAGCGTGTGGAAGTGCAGGAACTCCCCGTATTCATTCTCGTCTTCCTTTTCGACGAGAAGCAGGTTTTCACAGCGTATGCCGAACCTTCCGTTAAAGTAGATACCAGGCTCATCGGAGACGATATGGCCTTCCCTGAGCGGCATATCTTCCCTACCGAGGGAATTGGAGCCGGAGCGGATGGACGGCGGTGCTTCGTGGACAGACAAGAGGTAGCCGACCCCGTGTCCGGTACCGTGGAGGTAGTTGACGTGCTGCCTCCAGAGTTCCTTTCTGGCCAAGACATCGAGGCTTCGGCCGCTGGTACCGTAGAGGAAGTGCACATCACTCAGCTCCAGCATGCCTCTCAGCACTAACGTGAACCACTTGCGGACTTCCGGATCGACATCGCCGATGGAGACGGTCCTCGTGATATCAGTCGTTCCTTCAAGATAGTGACCTCCGCTGTCGATCAGCAGGATGCCCTTATTCTCAAGTTTCTTAGAACCTTCCTTGGTCGGCGCGTAGTGGACGACAGTCGAATTCTCTTCATAGCCGACGATGGAACCGAAGGAAGTATCGATGGCGTGATAGTCCCTGCGCATCTGATCGAGCTTTTCCGCGATATCGTATTCAGTATAGGAAGACAGATCGTTTTCCTTCAGCCACCTGATGAAGCGCACCATGGTGACCCCGTCATAGACATGGGCTTTCTGGCTGTTCTCCCTCTCTGTCTGATTCTTCATGGCCTTCATCTCATCTACGACAGACAGGAAGTTGTATAAGTGATTCCTTCTTTCGAGACGGGAATAGGTCTCGTAATTCGTCCTCTCCTCATCGAGAAGGACATCCTGGTCATGGATATTTTCCAGGAAATCATAGAAGGAATCATACGGACGGATGATGATCCCGTCATCATATAAGTGATCCAGGATCTCCTCGTCGAATCTCTCCAGATCGGCGATTAAATAGGCTTCCCCCTTCGTAAATACCATGTAGGAGAGGAATACCGGGGTGTGGGCAATGTCGTCTCCTCTGAGGTTCAACAGCCAGCAGATGGCCTCCGGAGAAGAGAGGACGTGGGTACGTCCGGAGAGGATGTAGAAGAGGTCTTTCAGTTTCTTCGCACGGCTCTTTCCGGTGTATTCAAGGGAGAGTTCATAGGCTTTGGAGGAAGGATACGGGGCCCTGTCCTCGATCAAAGAGGAGTAGCAGTCCACCGAGACAGGACGGACCTTGTCTTTCTTCAACTGCTTCCCGAAGGAGACAGAAGTCCTTCTTCCGTCGATGCCTACAGCCTTTCCCGCATAGTTCTTTTTTAGGAATGCCAGAGGAGGCAAAGCTCCTGTTGTGCCGAGCTTGACGATCCTGATGCCGTATGGGGCACACTGTTCCTCTGCCTGCAGGTGATAGCGTCCGTCGACGAAGAGATAGGCATCTTCATAGTCGACGATAAGAGAAGCCGCGGAACCGGTAAAGCCGGTAAACCAGGCGATGGTCCGGAAGTATTCCGGGACATATTCGCAGAGATGATAGTCGGAGGTACCCAGGTAATAGGCTTCCACACCGGCCTTCTTCATCTCCAGCCGCAGGTAATCCAGTCTTTTCTGATACATAGCCAGATCCTTTCTATCCCAGAGCGACGTCCAGGATCATCATGAGCACGAAACCTAACGCAAAGCCGATCGTGCCGATATTGGAATGGGATCCCGTCTGGGATTCCGGAATGAGTTCTTCCACGACGACATACATCATGGCACCGGCCGCAAAGGCCAGTAAATAAGGCAGGATATTCACGACCAGTCCTGTTAAGAGAATGGTGAGGAAGGCGCCTACCGGTTCGACGATCCCTGAAAGAGCACCTAATAAGAAAGCCTTATTCTTACTGACGCCTTCTGACCTCAGAGGCATCGAGATGATGGCCCCTTCCGGAAAGTTCTGTATGGCGATACCTAATGATAAAGCGATCGCTGAAGCCATACTGATGGCACCCGCACTCTTCGCTCCCGCAAAGGCGACACCGACGGCCATTCCCTCCGGGATATTATGCAGCGTTACGGCTAAGACCATCATCGTGGTCTTCGCCAGTTTCGAAGACTTTCCTTCCGGCGTATCCGCGCCTAAATGAAGGTGAGGAACGAAGGAATCGAGCGCTAATAAAAAAGCGATGCCCAAAAGAAAACCGACGCTGGCCGGAAGCCAGGCGAATTCCGTTTTCTCCCGGGACATCTCTATAGCCGGATTGATCAGGGACCACACAGAGGCAGCCACCATGACACCGGACGCAAAGCCGAGAAGGATCTTTTCCAGACGGTCGGACATGGCATCCTTCATGAAGTAGACCATGCCGGCCCCGAGGGCTGTTCCCGCAAACGGGATCAGCAGGCCGATGAGTGTTTCCATTTTCCACCTCCTATCTGCCTAAGGTGTACTCAGACGGACTCCTTTTTACGGGCAAGTATCTCGATCGGGACTCCTTCGAATCCGAAGGCTTCCCGGAGTTTGTTTTCGATATATCTCTTGTAGGAGAAATGCATGAGTTCCGGATCGTTGACGAACAGCACGATGACACAAGGTGCTGCCGAGACCTGGGAGGCATAGTAGATCTTTAAACGTCTCCCGTTATGGGTCTTGGCCGGATTGGCCAGCTGGGCATCCAGTATGACTTCGTTGAGGACACTGGTCTGGATACGCAGGTTGACGTTATTGTAGACGAGATCGATCAGCGGGAGGATGGTATTCACTCTCTTCTCATTCTTGGCAGAGACGAAGGCGATCGGCGCATAGTCGAGGTAGGCAAACTGCTTCCGGATCTCCTTTTCGATCTTCGCCATCGTGTTCTCATCCTTTTCCACGAGGTCCCATTTATTGTAGACGATGATGACGCCCTTCTTGGCTTCATGAGCCAGTCCGGCGACATGCTTGTCCTGTTCGATGATACCGGTACTGCCATCCAGGACTACTAAGGAGAGGTCGCTGCGGTCAATGGCGCCTTTGGCTCTCAATACCGAGTACTTCTCGATGTTTTCATAGACCTTGCCTCTTTTGCGGATACCGGCCGTATCGATGACGACATAGCTCTTCCCTTCCGAGACGAAGACCGTATCGATCGCGTCTCTCGTCGTTCCTTCGATATCGGAGACGATGACTCTTTCCTGATGCAGGAAGGCATTGGTCAGAGAGGACTTTCCGACATTCGGACGTCCGATGATGGCGAACTTGATCATGCCTTCATAGGAATCCTGTTTCCTCTCCGGCATGAGCTTACTGCAGGCATCCAGGGCATCCCCGATCCCGATGCCGTGCGCACCGGAAACCGGAAGAGGATCCCCGAGACCCAGCTTATAGAATTCATAGGTATCTCCGATCTTGGAGATATCGTCGATCTTGTTGACACAGAGGACGACCGGCTTCTTGGACTTCCTCAAAAGCTTGGCGATGTATTCATCGTCTGTGGTCAGTCCTTCTTTTCCGTTCGTAAGAAAGAGGATGACATCCGCTTCATCGATGGCGATCTCCACCTGGGCTTTGATCTCCTTCTGGAACGGTTCATCCTTCAGCTGTATGCCGCCGGTATCGATCAGACGGTAGGTCTTCGAGAGCCACTCACAGTCCCCGTAGATACGGTCTCTGGTGACTCCGGGGCTGTCTTCCACGATAGACAGGCGCTGTTCTAACATCCTATTGAAGACCGTTGACTTCCCGACATTCGGACGTCCGACGATCGCTATCGCTCCATCTATCATTTTGATCCTCCTAGTTCAGTTCTTTCTCTACCAGGGCCATGACGGCATCGACCACTTCTTCGATACTCAGATCGGAAGAATCGATCTCCACCGCATCCTCTGCCTTCTTTAAAGGCGAATGTTCGCGATGGGTATCCTGATAATCTCTCTTTTCAATATCCCGGCGTATCGACTCCAGATCGGATTCGATCCCCTTCTCCAGGTTCTGTTTATGACGGCGCAGTGCCCGGCTTTCTACCGAGGCTGTCAGATAGATCTTGACTTCGGCATCTTTCAGTACGACGGTACCGATATCTCTGCCATCGAGGATATAGCCGCCTCCCCGGGAGATCTTC
Source organism: Erysipelotrichaceae bacterium (assembly GCA_017419065.1). Classification (GTDB taxonomy): domain Bacteria; phylum Bacillota_I; class Bacilli_A; order Erysipelotrichales; family Erysipelotrichaceae; genus Colivicinus. Next base: position 15,988 of record JAFOMB010000118.1, read on the forward strand.
TGCTGCATGGCCACTAAGGCAGCACGCACCTTTTCCAGTTTCGAGACATCGCTGGCTGCCAGCGAGATCTCATTCGTACGGATCTTCTCCGAGATGTCTTCCTTGTTCAGCACGACGCTGCCGTCAGCTTTCATCTCGAGATCCATGCCTTCTATCATCCTGACGACGTTTTCTTCATCATCAAGAGCAATTCCCTTCTGTAATGCCTCATAGGCGACGGCCCTGTACATAGCACCGGTATCCAGATGCGTATAGCCGAGTTTCTCCGCAACGAGATCGGCGATCGTGGACTTTCCGGCTGCGGACGGTCCGTCAAAGGCGATATTGATCTTCTTCATCAGATGATCCCCCTGGCCAGCAGGATGTAGTAGATGATGACACCCAGCACGGCGATCAAAGCGACGATGAGGACACCGAGGATGATGTTGAGGACTTTGTTTGGTGTGGAATCTTCTTCGCCTTCCACCGTCTCTGTCTTTTCTCTGTTCACTACGAACGGGATCGTCTTTTCGATCGTTCCGGCATCTTCGAGTTCAGAGATGTTCTTGATCTCAACGACTTCTTCTTCCTCGTCTTCTTCATCAGCTTCCTTCACAAGGGCCTTTACCGGATGGACAGGCGTAAAGACTTCTGTCTCATCGCTTTCTTCCTCATCCTCATCATCGTCATCATCACTGGCGAAGTAAGCGGATAAGAAGCTGGCGATATTTCCCTTGTCAAAATCGGAAGCATCGATATCCAGGGCTTTATTTTCCGAGGTATCCATGATAGAGACCGGGATGCTTTCTTCATTGTTCTGAGCATCCAGTTCTTCCATGATCTTGCGGATCTCCATGGAGACCGTATTGGAGAATTCCTGATCTTCTTCCTGAACAGGAGCCTTCTCTTCGACCGGTTCTTCCTTAACGACAGGCTTTACAGGTTCTTCGAAGACGGCTTCTTCCTTTACAGGTTCTTCAACGACCGGTGTCTCAATGACAGGTGCGACCACCGGAGTTTCTTCAACGGCCGGTTCCTCAAAGACAGCTGCCGGAGTCTCTTCAACGACAGGCTCTTCAACGGCAGGTGTTTCAATGACCGGTTCCTCGATCACAGGTTCTTCAATAACAGGTTCTTCGACCGGTTCTTCAACAGCTGGAATGTCTTCCGGCTTGTTGACTTCGATCGGTTCCTTGACGACCGGTACCACTTCAACATCCGGTACTTCCGGAGCTTCAGCGTTCCAGGCTGTTTCATCATCCTTGAGGACATAGTCAAGGACTGCCGGCTGAATGACCGGTTCCTCAACGACAGGAACTTCTTCGACTGGTGTTTCAACGACAGGTTCTTCGATAACAGGTTCTTCAACGACCGGTTCTACGACTGGTTCTTCGAACTCTGCGACCGGTGCCGCTTCCTTCTCTTCAGCTTCCTTCTTGACTTCTGCGTAGAATTCATCGAAGTTAAAGGAATTATCGATTTCCTTTTCTACTTCATCAAGGATGGATTCCGATGTGTCTTCTTCAACCGGTGTTTCTACTTCTACCGGTTCAACTTCCGGAACTTCTTCTACTGTTTCCGGTGTGACAGGTACTTCCGGCTGGGTGTTCTTGATGACACTCAGTTCCGGATGACGGATATCGTCAACGAAGGAATTGGAAAGTTCCTCCATTGTCTTTCTGCCTTCATGGCGGTTGTATTCATTGACTTCGTTAAGAGTTTCTTCAAGATAGTTCTCGCTGTCTGCTTCTGCTTCTCTGTAGACAGGATGATATTCTTCTTCAGAAACTTCCTCGACCGCCGGTTCTTCAGCGACAGGTTCCTCACTAACAGGTTCTTCGATGACCGGAGCTTCGACCGGTACTTCTTCGATGACCGGTTCTTCGATCGCAGGAACTTCTACCGGTGTCTCTTCGACGACTGGTTCCTCTGCTTCAGGAACTTCCTCAACTACCGGTTCCTCATAGACAGGAGTTTCTTCTACGACTGGTTCTTCATCAACCGGAGTTTCAACAACAGGTTCCTCGACGACTGGTTCTTCGTAAACAGGAGCCTCTTCAATGGCAGGCGTTTCTTCAACCGGTGTCTCAACAGGAACTTCCTCAACGACAGGCTCTTCAACTACCGGTTCTTCATAAACCGGAGCTTCCGTGAAGTTCGGTTCTTCTGTCTTCGGGATGTATTCCATGACCGGTACGATAACAGGCGTCTCTTCGACAACCGGTTCCTCGATCACAGGTTCTTCGATGACCGGAGTTTCAACTGCTGCTTCTTCAATGGCCGGCTCTTCGACGACTGGTTCCTCAGCTTCAGGAACTTCCTCAACTGCCGGTTCCTCATAAACCGGAATATCTTCAACGGCCGGTTCTTCATAGACAGGTTCTTCTTCAACAGCCGGTTCTTCGTAAACCGGTACTTCAACCGGTGTTTCTTCGACAACTGGTTCTTCTACTGCAGGAACTTCTTCAACGATTGGTTCTTCATAAACAGGAGCTTCTACGACCGATTCCACAACAGGTTCCTCAACCACAGGAACTTCTTCAATGACCGATGTCTCAATGACAGGTTCTTCAACAGCCGGTGTCTCTACCGGTACTTCTTCGATGACAGGTTCTTCGACGACAGGAGTTTCTACCGGTGTCTCTTCGACAACAGGTTCCTCGATAACAGGTGTTTCTTCAACAGCCGGTTCTTCAGTGACCTGTTCCGGATAGATCGGATAGTTGGAATATACCGGCGGGACAGTCTCGTCGATGGCTTCATCGACACCCGGGTTTTCGATCACGAACGGGATGTTCGGTGTGATGTGGTGGTATTCTTCCTTGACAGTTTCAACAGGCTTTTCTACAGGGACTGTTTCTTTGACAGGGTTAACTTCCTGGGCGATCTCCTCCCAGGCATTCTTCACTTCGACAGGTGTTTCCTGAACAGGTGTCTCTACCGGTACTTCTTTGACCGGTTCCGGTGCTGC
>JAFOMB010000119.1 GCA_017419065.1 Erysipelotrichaceae bacterium
CATCATGAGCATTGAAGAAAAACTGGTCAGTGTCATTGAGGAAACGGTCAAAGAGGTATTTCAGACAGAACCGGCAAAGGGAACGATCATGGTCGAGATCCCGAAAGACAATACGAACGGCGATTATTCCACCAATATCGCTATGCGTCTGACGAAGGTTCTGAGAAGACGTCCTCAGGAGATCGCTGCAGAACTCAAAGATGCCCTCTTGAAGAAGATGGATAATGTCCGGGATATTGAGATCGCCGGACCTGGTTTCATCAATTTCTGGCTGAAGAAGGATGCCATGGCGGATATCATCAACACTGTTCTGGATAAGGGCGATGATTATGGAAAATCCGATGCCGGAAAGGGACTGCGTGTCCTAGAAGAATATGTCAGTGCCAATCCGACAGGGCCGCTGCACTGCGGTCATGCCAGAGGGGCTGTCTGGGGAGATTCCTGTGTCCGTATCATGAACGCGGCAGGTTACAAGGCCACCAGGGAATACTATATCAATGATGCCGGTGCGCAGATCCACAACCTCGGTCTTTCGATCTATGCCCGCTATAGAGAACTCTATGGCCTTGACTTTACCCTTCCGGAAGACGGCTACCACGGACCGGATGTCAAGAAGGTCGCGGAGGAGATCCGGGATAAGGACGGAGATATCTATCTGCATATGCCGGAAGAGGAAGCTGTCGAAAAGATGGCGAAACTCGGAAGAGACAGGAAACTGGAGATCATCAAGGAAGATCTGGAATACTACCGCTGCGGTTTTGATTCCTGGATCTCAGAGAAATGGATCACCGATCAGGGAATGGTCGAAGATGTCGTCGAGAAGATGAGAGACATGGGTCTTCTCTATGAAAAGGAAGGCGCCATCTGGTTTGAAGCTTCCAAGTACGGCGATGAAAAGGACCGTGTCCTGCGCAAGTCCGATGGGCACTACACCTATATGACACCGGATATCGCCAACCACAAATACAAATACGACAGAGGCTATGAACTCCTCGTCAATATCTGGGGTGCCGATCATCACGGCTACATCCCGCGTATGAAGGCGGCCATGAAGGCCCTTGGCTACAACGCCGACAATCTGCAGATCGATATCTGTCAGATGGTCCGCATGATCGAAAACGGCGAAGAGGTCAAGATGTCCAAACGTACCGGCAACGCTATCACATTGAGGGAACTCATCGATGACATCGGTGTCGATGCCACGAGGTATTTCTTCCTCTCCAAGGCGCTGGATACCCACATGGACTTCGATCTGGATCTTGCGAGAACGCAGTCCAATGAGAATCCGGTCTACTATGCGCAATACGCCTATGCCCGTATCTGTTCAGTACTGAGACAGGCAGAGAAGCCTTTTGAGAAGAAGGAAAGCTACACCCGTCTTGAACACACCAAGGAAGCTGATCTGCTCAAGCACATCGCCTCCTTCACCGATGTCGTAGCGGATGCGGCAGAGACCAGGAGCCCGAACAAGATCTGTAACTACGTCCAGAAGCTGGCGACGTACTTCCACAGTTTCTACGGTGCCTGCAAGATCAACAATAAGGAAGATCCGGAACTCACCAATGAACGTCTGGGTCTGTGCGAAGCGACGAGGATCACCCTCAAGAACGCTCTGACTCTCCTGGGTGTCAGTGCTCCGGAATCCATGGCGAAAGAAGAGAAATAACAAAAACCGGGATCACTTGTATAGTGATCCCGGTTTTTTCTTAATCGACGATCTGTTATTTACTTCAGTGTCGCATACATGACCGCTTTGATGGTATGCATGCGGTTTTCGGCTTCGTCGAAGACTTTCGACTGCTTGGATTCGAAGACTTCATCGGCGACTTCCATCTCGGTGACACCGAACTTTTCAGCGATCTCGGCACCGATCGTCGTATTGGTGTCATGGAAAGACGGCAGACAGTGCAAGAAGATCGCGGTGTCTTTGGCGTTCTTCATGACTTCCTTCGTGACTCTGTACGGTTCCAAGAGCTTGATCCTATCAGCCCAGATATCATCCGGTTCGCCCATGGAGACCCAGATGTCG
>JAFOMB010000120.1 GCA_017419065.1 Erysipelotrichaceae bacterium
ACATCGAATCTCGCATCGAGCGGCAGCTTGTCGTTCGGCGAGTAGACTTTCTTATTGCTGTAGCCGGTGATCGTCACAGAGACGATGGAACCCTTCGGATATTCATAGGAGTAGACGCCTTCCGGAGAACTCCAGGAGCCCGCAAAGGTATCGATACCGGAAGAGCGGAGATTGTTCAGGGTATCGCAGACTTCGTTGAACTGCGAACCGATCATGCCGGAAAGACCGACATCCTTGAGATAGAAACCATTGCCCTGGTTGATGACGACAGAGACCGCTTCCCCGGCGGAGATCATGGATCCTGCCGACGGCGACTGGGAGATGATGTAGCGGTCGCTGCTGGAGTATCTTCTTTCAGAAGTATCGACCGTGACGCTGTTTTTCTTCATCCAGGAGTTCAGTTCGCTCTCGCTCATCTTCGTGAAGTCCGGGATGGAAATGCCCTTGCCCTTGGAAACGGTGACGGAGAAGGATTCTCCGGTCTTCATCGTTCCGGATGCCGGGTATTGCGAGATGATGAGACCCGCATCGACCGTGTTGGAGTAGGCCTCGTTCCTGACGATCTCGACCTTGTTCTGCTTGGCCCAGGATTCCGCTTCATAGTACTGCTTCTTGACGAAGTCCTGGATCTGGACCGTTCCTGCCGGCGTCGGTCCCTTGGAGACCGAGATATTCAGAGTCGTACCTCTGGTAAAGGCTGACTCATCGGATTTGACATCGTAGGAGATGACTTCCCCTGCCGGGACTGTCTCATTGAAAGAAGTCGTGATCTTGGTCTTCTGGAGTTTATTTTCCTTAGCCCACTGATTGAGCTCGTCCTGAGTCATATTCATGATATCCGGGAAACGGATCAGTTCGTCCGGATCAGCGCCCATGGAGATCGTGAAGTCGATCTTGGCGTTGTTTTTGATCTTCTTATCAGGTTCGATAGACTGATAGATGACAATGTCCCTGTCATAATCGAAGTTGTATTCTTCCTTGAAGACGATGCCTGTCGGATCGATCCCCTGCTGTCTCACAAAGGAAGAGATCTCGGACTTGTTCAGTCCGACGAAGTTCTTCATGACGATCTTCGGGGACCAGAACAGGAAGTAACAGACTCCTAATATGATCGCCAGTATCGCCAGCGGCGCGATCACATAGACCGGTTTGAAAGGCTTCTTCTCTTTTACGACAGGGATCCTTTCTTCTTCCTTGAAACTGTCCGGCTTCTTATTGTCGCCGCTGAACTGGCTTAAAAAATCTTTATCACTCATAATACTCTCCTCATTCTAACTAAGCGAGCGGTACTGCATTCATATCCAGAGCGTCAGCACGGATGAATTCTCCGTCTTCCAGCAGGTAGGAAACATTGTACCAGCTTTCATCTTCTTCGCAGTATCCCTGCACGTTGAAGGTGACCTGTATGCCCTCTGTTTCAGACAGAGAAAGCAGTTCTTCTCTGGTGAGAGACGGTGCTGCGTGGTAGAAATAGTCTCTGCTGTAGGTGAAGCTGCTTGGCGTACGGCGGTAGCCGTTATAGACAAACAGATTTCCCCCGCCGAGGTACCCATCTTCAACATATCCATTATAATAGTTTTCAATAGCTTTTTCTCTGATTCTCTCAAAAAGGGAGATGGTCTGAGGAGAAAGTGTCTTATCGGCGTAAGGCTTCGCCATGACCGTATAGCTCATGTCGATAGAACCTGCCTCCAATGTTCTGATCTCATCAGCTTCAGCGTTATAGGAGAAGAGTTCTCCATTCGAAACGACTTCCCTGTAGAACCAGTTGATCGCCTCGTCCGGACTTTCTCCGTCGAAGTAGCTGTAGGAGGTGTACTCATAGGCGACATTCGGATCATTCTTCACATACATATCACTGATCCCGAAGCCTCTGGTCTCTTTCGCCAAATAGACACTTCCCACACCGAAGAGGAAGAAGGCCGTAAAGAGGACGACCATCTTGACAGACAGGAAGATCTTCCGCTTGTATACGAAGTTGGCGATGACATAGAGGACGAAGATGAGGATGTAGAGGATCAGTTTTCCTTCGTTGAAGACTTTCCACCCGGAGTAGTTCACTCCCTGAACACAGGCGATGAACACACAGAGGAAGACATAGATGTGGATGACGAATGGATAGGAGAGAGGATGATCGGAGATCGTACCGGCCCTCTCTGTCATTCTGTTTAAGAAGAAACGGTAGAGAAGATAGCTGAAGAGAGCGGTATAGAACAGAACGGCTGTGATCACTGCCCAGTTCGGGATGCCGTTCATACTGAATTCTCCCGAGACCAGATAGCGCTGTACTTCCGTGCACAGGAACAGAGGAGAAAGCAGTCCCAGGACAGTGATCCCGCCATGGGTGAATCCGCAGATGCAGTGCGCCATGAAGAAGTCGACAGCCACATAGACGACCGCCGGAAGGACGGTATAGGCCCCCAGGATGACAACGGCATCAAAGGTGTTGTTGGCGAGAAGGATGCCGCAGCTGTTGACGATGATCAGCACGCCCATCATGAAAGACATGACCAGGATGTTGGCGAGCGGAGAGACGATGAAGCTTCGGATATTCAGGAAGTAGATCAATAGATTCCCGACCGTCAGACACGCAAATACACATAAGAAGCAGAAGAGGATCCCGGTGTATAAGAGCTGCTTTCTAGATAATGGTAAAGGATAGTAGCTGTCTACCGATCTTTTCTCATGGGTAAAGCGGAAGACCAGACATGGCAAGGCATAGCACAGGGCGACTACCAGGGCATCCACCAGGACGAGCTCGACCTTCTTGCCGTCTCTGGATCCCGGTGAGATCACCGAGAAGAGGATGGTCATCGCCAGAGAGAAGAGGATCAGATACTTCTTGGACTTCCACAGATATTTCAGATAAGATGTACTGATCATTTAGAGACCTCCTTCGTGCTCATAGATGAAGAGCTCTTCAAAGTTGACGTTGAGGGCATCGAGGATGACCGGTTCCAATGCCCGCAGTTTCTCCATGACTTCCTCTCTGTCGCCCCTTATGACAAGAGTATAGACAGAGCCTTCCTTTCTCTTATAGAGAAGATCGAAGTCATTGAATACCGATTCATCGATCGGAGAGGCAAAGGCCAGCTGGTACTTGTTTAAAAGTTCCTTGGATTCCAGGAGATCGCCATAGGTCTCGATCTGTCCCTTCTCCAGGATGCCGTAGCTGTCGCAGATATCTTCAAGTTCCTTTAAGTTGTGGGAGGAGATGATGATGGTGGATCCTTCCTCCTCCATGAGATCGCTCAGGGCCTTCTTGACATGGACCCTCACGATCGGATCGAGACCGTCAAAGGCCTCATCCAGCAGAAGAAGCTTCGGTCTGATCGCTAAGGCAAAGCATAACATCACCTGTCTCTTCATTCCTTTTGAGAAAGAAGAGATCTGCTTGTGGACATCCAGGTCGAAGATGTTGATGTATTTGATGAAGACACCTTCATCCAGGTCATAGAAGCTCGTATAGAAGTCTTTTAAAGTCAGGATGGTGGCCGCAAACGGATAGTACGGATCATCGCTGATATAGAAGACTTCCGATCTCACTTTCGGATCACGTAAAGTATCTCTGCCGTCAAACAGCACTTCGCCGCTGTCGGCTTCAATGATCCCTGCCACGATACGTAAAAGCGTCGTCTTTCCGGCGCCGTTGACACCGACAAGGCCGAATATGGTCCCCTCTTTCACTTCTACGCTCAGATCATTCAGGACCTTCTTATCAAAGTTCTTGGATATTCCTCTGATCTCTAACATATTTCCTCCTCATAGACGCTGTTCAAGACTTCCAGGATCTCTTCCCTGGTAGCCCCCGTCTTCTTCAGATGCATCAGATAGGAGCGTATCTCATCCGGATCGCTCTTTTCGCTCTTTGCGCTCTTGTCAGCCACAAAGACGCCTTTTTTATTCAGGGTATAGATATAGCCTTCTTTTTCCAGCTCCTGATAGGCCTTCATCACCGTATTCGGATTGATACCGAGATCCCCGGCTAGATTTCTGACACTCGGGAGTTTATCGTCCGGTTTCAGAATGCCGGTCTGGATGAAGCGGATGATCTGGGAGCGTATCTGTTCAAAGATGCTCTCTTTCCCCTGCAGACTGATTAAGAACATTTCTCCTCCTTCTGTATTAACTGTATTAATTGTATTATCTGTACTAATCTGTGTCAAGTGCTGTATCCATTTACGGAGAATATCGATTAGAATAGTGGTAGAGGTTTACATTATGAATAAACGTAAAGATGCTGACTGGATCAGAGAAGTCGATCCATTCCATTCCATCGTTCCGTATGTCATGCCGAAGAGAACAGAGGCAGAAGTATCGATGAACGAGGAATTCGATATCACCGCCCTTCTGGCCTATATGAAAAAGAGAAACGAGGAAGAAGGTACTCACATAAAGCTCTTCCACGCGATCTGTACAGCCATCGCCAAGACGATCTATCATAGGCCGAAGCTGAACATCTTCATCGCCGGCAGACGCTTCTGGCAGAGGAAAGACATCACCCTCTCCTTTGTGGCCAAACAGCAGTTCAAAGACGATGCGGAAGAGACACTGATGTTCATGAAGGTGAAACCGGATATGACCCTGGATTCCATCTCGAAGATGATCCTGGGCGATGTCGAAAAGGTCCGGAAGGAATCCACCAATGACCTGGACAAGCTCATGGGCTTCGTCGGAAAGCTCCCGCGTCCGATCCTGGTCTTCTTCTTCTGGATCCTGAAGAGACTGGAATACCATGGGATCATGCCGGATGCCTTAACGGCCGGAGATCCGAACTATTCAACAGTACTTTTATCTAATTTAGGTTCCATCAAGGCCGGAGCTCCGTATCATCACCTTTCCAACTACGGCACCTGCTCGATCATGATCACGATCGGCACGATGAAGGAAGAAGACGGAAGAACGACAGTGCCGATGACGATCACTCTCGATGAGAGGATCGCGGACGGCTTCTACTTCGCGAAGTCCCTGCGCATCGCGAAATACCTTCTGGAGAATCCGGAAGAACTGGAAAAGACGATCGCCGAAGGAAACTTCGATGAGATCGTTCAATAAGGAGGAAGAACTATGATCTATGAGATTTTCGGAGGCAGCTTCCCGGCTGCCAAAGTCCATCTGGATGAAGGCGAACAGGTCTTCACGCAGTCCGGTGCCATGGGCTGGGCCGACAGCAGTGTCGACATGTCCACGAATATGGAAGGCGGATTCTTAAAGTCGCTGGGAAGGATGTTCTCCGGGACATCTCTCATGTTTGTGACGCATACGGCGACAGAGGATGATTCCTCGATCACCTTTACCAGCTCTTTCCCGGGACAGATCCTGCCGTTCAAGATCGATGACGAACACGAATACATCGCTCAGAAATCGGCCTTCCTGGTAGCGGATAAGGGTGTCAATGTCGAAGCAGTTGTCAATCAGAACTTCTTATCAGGCTTATTTGGCGGAGAGGGTTTTGTCTTACAGCACTTCTCCGGGGAAGGAACCGTTCTGGCGGAGATCGACGGCTCTGTCTGCGAGATCGACCTGGAACCGGGACAGTCCATCAAGGTGGAAAGCGGCCATGTCGCCTTATTTGAAACCAGTGTCCAGTACGATGTCGAAAGCGTCAAGGGCTTCAAGAACATCTTCTTCGGCGGACAGGGTCTCTTCTTAACGACTTTGACCGGTCCGGGAAAGGTGTGGCTGCAGACCCTGACAGCTCAGGATATCGCCCAGAAGCTCATTCCGTATCTGCCGAGTTCCGGCAGCAGCGTGAGTGTCAGCAGCGGCAGCAGCGACGATTAGAAAAGAGATCTTTCGATCTCTTAGAGGAACTCATAGGATGTCCCGATCTCGAACCGTTCACCCGGTTTGAGGACGCGGACATCTTTTTTATTGATGAACGGGACACCGGTCTCTTTCTTGTCCTGGGTAAACAGCAGCGGTTCGATGCAGACAAACGGCGCACCCGGTTTTGACCATAACATGATCTTCTTGAATTCCGAGCAGTCGACTTTCACGCTGTTCCTGCCGTCTGTCAGGGTGACAGTTCTCGATTTTCTCTCCGGGATGAGCTTGTCATCCGGATCCAGGAATTCATGGCTGACCGGCTGTATCTTTCCATCCAGGAAATCCACGTCTTCTTCTTCATCAAAGAGGAAGACATAGTCCTCCATCGTCTTCTCCGGATCGATCGGACAGGAGAAGGCCGGATGCAGGCCGAAACCGAAAGGCATAGCCTTTTCATCGTGATTGATGATCTCATAGAAGATATGGAGCTTTGTCCCTTCCAGACGGTAGTTGACCTTCAGGCGGAAGTGGTAAGGATACTGGGACAGTGTCTTTTCATCTGCCTCTAAAGATAAAACAGCCCTTGTGTCATCATCTTCCTCCAGGGTGAACTCGCTGTTTCTGGCGAAACCGTGATTGCCCATCGGATAGGCCTTGCCTTCATAGTAGTTGGTATTGTCGTTTACGCTTCCCACCTGCGGGAAGAGGATCGGATTTCTTCCGGACCAGTAGGCCGGATCGCCCTTCCAGATGTATTCAAAGTCCTTGTCTTTTCTCTTAAAAGACAGGATCTCAGCGGCATGGGTAGAAATAATGGCTTTCGCTTTTCCGTTTTCCAGTGTGATCTCCATATTTACCTCCTAGCGGTAACGGATCTTTACCAGATAAAGACCGTTTGGATCGATATTGTAGCGTCTGGTGTTCTTGTTGGGATGATCGAGGAGATCCCGTATCTCTGAGATCTCTCTTTTTCCTCTGGCGACATCGATGAGGGAACCCACCATGATGCGGATCATATTCCTGAGGAAGCCGTCTCCCGTGATGCGTATCTTCAGGAGGTCTCCCTTGCGGATGATCCTGAATTCTGTAATGGTCCTGGTCTGATCTTCCTTTTCCTCATATCTTGTCGTACAGAAGGAGGAGAAGTCATGAGTGCCTAAGAAGAGCTTTGAGCACTCTTCCATCTTTTCCAGGTCCAGCGGATAGAAACACTGATAGGCTCTGCCGTTCAGGAAGACGTCATATTCCCCGATATTGATGAGATACTCATAGGTCTTGGAAACGACGCTGTAGCGGGCGTGAAAACGCTCTGAGACGTGTTTTACGTCTATGACATGGATATCCTTCGGCAGTACGCCGTTCAAGGAGCCTTTGAGCCGGTAGGGTTCCAGAACCTTCTCTTCATCGAAGTGGAAGACCTGACCCAGGGCATGGACCCCGGCATCGGTACGGGATGACATCACGATGCGTAAGGGATGACCGAAGATCTTCTTCAGGGCTTCTTCGATGACATCCTGGATGGCTAAAGCATTCTTCTGCGACTGGAATCCCGCATAGGCCCTGCCGTCATAGGCACAGGTCACCTTGTATCTCATAGGATGAAACGGGTGGCGATCGAAGCCGCCATGATCAGGAAGGCAAGGACCATGAAGAGGAAGTCGCTTGCCCGGAACTTCAGCGTCCGGTAGCGGGTACGCGGAGCTCCCGGGATATAGCCTCTGGCTTCCATCGCATCGGCCAGTTCATAGGCCCTTTCAAAGGCTACGGAGAATAGCGGCACGATGAGAGAGAGGATGGCGGTGATCTTCTCCCTGAAAGAGCCTTCCTCAAAGTCGACACCGCGGGACTTCTGGGAGTTCATGATGCGGAAGGTCTCTTCGATGATGGTCGGAATGAAGCGCAGGGCGATCGAGATCATCATCGCGACTTCATGGGTCGGGAAGTGTAAAGCCGTTAAAGGCTTCATCAGGTATTCAAGACCTAAGGTGAGATCTAAAGGTTTTGTGGTAGATGTCAGGACAGTCGTGATCATGATCATCAGGAGAAGTCTCGTCACGATGAAGAGCGTGTTGAAGATCGCGTCGGAATAGATCTTTACAGGACCCAGTGTCACCAAGAGATCGCCGGTGCGTATCGAGAAGATGTTGATGGCGGTCAGGAAGACCAGCATCATCAGCATCGGCTTGAAAGCCGAGATCACGAAGCGGATCGACAGCTTCGAAAGAAAGACTGTTAACAGGACAGCCGCACCGATCAGCGCAAAGGCCCACCAGCTCTTCGGAACGAAGACCGCGATGATCAGGAAGAACAGAGCAGCGATCTTGGCTCTCGGGTCGACACGGTGTATCGGGGAATCCAGCGGGAGGTACTTACCTAAGACAAAGTTCTTCATCGGCGTATCTCCTTTGCCGCTCTGGCGATGATCTCCTCCAGGGTCCTGTCTTCCGGTTTGATGGAAAAGCCGTTTTCCAGGAGAAGATTGCGGAACGTGACGATCTGCGGTTCGAGGATGTCGAGCTCCTCCATCTTCTGCCGGTCAGAGAAAAGATCCACGGTAGGACCGTGATAGGCGATCTCTCCCTTCTTCACGACGACGGTGTCATCCGCATAGCTGTAGACCATTTCATTGTCATGGGAGACGATGATGATGGTCTTGCCCATCTTGCGGTTCATGGAGACAAATAAGGCTGTCATCTCATCGGCACCGCTTGGATCGAGTCCTGCCGTCGGTTCATCGAGGACGATGATCTTCGGATCGATGGCGAGGATCCCGGCGATGGCTACCCTTCTCTTCTGGCCGCCCGATAAGTCTAACGGGGAATTGGCGAAGAGAGACTCGTCGATGCCGACCATCTTCAAAGCTTCCGCCGCCTTCTTTTCCGCTTCCTTTTCTTCGACACCGAAGTTCTTCGGTCCGAAGGCAACGTCTTTCAGGATGGTCTCTTCAAACAGCTGGTATTCACTGAACTGGAAGACCAGTCCGACTTCTCTTCTAAGCGCCTTCAGGTTCTTGTTTTTCTCCTTGGCGACGATCGTGTGGTCCAGGATCTCCAAAGATCCCCTGCTAGGTAAGAGTAAGGCATTGAGGTGTTCCACGAGTGTGGACTTTCCGGAACCGGTCTCGCCGATGACGGCAGTGATGACCCCTTCCCGGATATCGAGATCGATGTCCTTCAGTGCCGTATGGGCATAAGGCATCCCCTCGTCATAGATATAGGTCAATGAGCGGAACGATATCGGCATAATTCTTCCACCATTCCTTTCATGTCATTGCTTTTGAGCTTGATCTTTCTCTTTCCGAATCCCTCTTTGATCTGGGAGAGGAACGGGATATCGAGACCGATCTTTCTCAGGGAATCCGGATCCGAGAAGATCTTCTCCGGCGTATCGTGTCTGTAGAGTTTTCCCTTATTCAAAACGATACAGTCATCTGACTGCAGGACTTCTTCGATGTCGTGAGTGATGGAGATGATGGTGAAGCGCTCATCTTCATTCAGCTCGGCCATGAGCCTCTTGATCTCTTTCTTGCCTCTTGGATCCAGCATGGAGGTCGCCTCATCAAAGATGATGATATCCGGCTGCATCGCCAGTACTCCGGCGATGGCGACACGCTGTTTCTGACCGCCCGAGAGATTCTGCGGCTCCTTGGTCAGGAATTCTCCGAGGCCGACCTTGTCGGCATACTCTTTGATGATAGCTTCCATGTCTTCTGTCGGGACCAGGTGGTTCTCAAGTCCGAAGGCGATATCGTCTTCTACCGTGGAACCGATGAACTGGTTGTCCGGGTTCTGGAAGACGATGTCCAGTTTCTCTCTCACCTTGTGGACGTTGTCCTTGTCCAGATGCATCCCGTCAACATAGATGTCGCCGCTCTTGAGTTCCAGCAGTCCGGCCAGCAGCTTCGCGACTGTCGATTTCCCTGAGCCGTTGTGACCGATCACGGTCGTATATTTTCCCTGTTCAATGGAAAAAGAGATGCCGTCTACGGCATTCTTCTTTCCGTCATAGGAATACACGATGTCTTTTACTTCGATCGCATTCTTCATAGTCATCTCTTCTGTGCCAGGCTCTTCAGTTTGGCATCTAAAGCTTCAAAAGCTTCTTCCGGTGTATCGATATTTAAAACCGTCTTTTCCATCGGACACATATCATCTCCGGCAATGTTCAAAATGACATCTTCCAGACGGTCATAGCCGTACGGGATGCCTCTTTCTTCCAATAACTTGACAGCACTCTTCGACATGACGAGTCCATAGACTTCCTTCACACCGGATAAGATCAGCAGCATGGCCGAAGCCTTTCCGATGACCTTGTCTACGACCCTGCAGTCTTTGAAGTGTTCCCTGTTTTCCCTCATCGGCAAGAGTACCGGTTTGATGCCCGAGAGAAAGGACGTATACGTGAACCCATCCCGGACAGCCAGGATGGAGTAGTTCTTTTCACAGAGTTCATCTCTTAATTTTTTCATCATGAATCTATTATATAGGGAAAGCCGTCTTTTTCCATAATAATTGGACGAAACTCAGACCGGATAGGCTATAATATCTGTAGAAAGAGGGAATAAACTATGCCATTAGTAACATCAAAAGAAATGTTCAAGAAGGCTTATGAAGGCGGCTACGCCATCGGTGCCTTCAACGTCAACAACATGGAGATCATCCAGGGCATCACTGAAGCTGCAAAAGAATGCAACTCCCCGGTCATCCTTCAGGTCTCCAAGGGCGCCAGAGCTTATGCGAACAGAACCTATCTGAAGAAACTGGTCGAAGCTGCCGAGATCGAAACAGGTCTGCCGATCGTCCTCCATCTGGACCACGGTGACAGCTTTGAGACCTGCAAATCCTGTATCGATGACGGTTTCACATCCGTCATGATCGATGCTTCTTCCAAGCCATTCGAAGAGAACATCGAGATCACGAGACAGGTCGTTGAATACGCTCATGCGAGAGGTGTCGTCGTCGAAGCTGAACTCGGTACATTAGCCGGTGTCGAAGACGAAGTCAAAGTCTCCGCAGAAGATTCTTCCTACACAAGACCGGAAGATGTCGAAGAATTCGTGAGAAGAACAGGCTGTGACTCCTTAGCCATCGCCATCGGTACTTCCCACGGTGCCTACAAGTTCAAACCGGAACAGTGCACGAGAAACGAAAAGGGTATCCTCGTACCACCTCCGCTCCGTTTCGACATCCTCGACGAAGTCTCCAAGAGACTCCCGGGCTTCCCGATCGTCTTACACGGTGCTTCCTCCGTTCCGCAGGAATGGGTCAAGGTCATCAACGAGCACGGCGGACATATGCCGGACGCTGTCGGTGTTCCGGAAGATCAGCTGAGACAGGCTGCCAGACTGGCTGTCTGCAAGATCAACATCGACTCTGACCTCCGTCTGACGATGACAGGAACGATCCGTCAGTACTTCGATGAGCATCCGGATCACTTCGACCCGAGACAGTATCTGAAGCCGGCGAGAGAAAACATCAAGGAACTCGTCAAGCACAAGATCATCGATGTCTTAGGTTCCAACGACAAGATCTAAGCTTTCCTAAGCAGCCGAAAGGCTGCTTTTTTCATGGTAGAATGAAGAAGAGGTGAGAATATGGAGATAAAGCTCGAAGAAGTCATCGAGGCAATCGACAATACTGACGCCAATACGCAGTTCTTTTACTACATCCCGGAAGAGAGGATCATTGAAAGAGATGATTCCATCAAGGAGAAATATCTGATCCCCCTTCCGACCCATAAGGAGATCGACGACTACGCGACGATGAAGATGTTCATCGAGGAAAAGACAGACGGCGAAGCCCAGGAGTGGCTCAGGGAATGTATCCGGGGTGCCGGAGCCTTCCGCCGTTTCCGCTCGACCCTGGAGCGTTTCGGACTGAGCGAGGACTGGCTGGAATACCGCTCTTCCATCCACGAAGGCATCGCCCTGGACTGGTGCGAATACTACGGGATCGAATACCTCGAAGACAGCGCGCCGTATCAGAAGACCGAAGAACCGGCTCCGGTATTCACGAAGACCGAAAAGAAGCACAGCTTCCGCTTCGTAGATATCAATGAAGACAATCTCTACAATCTGGCCTATCTCGCTGTCGACTTCCGGAAGACGCTTTCTTCCCTTAAGAATCAGAAGCCTTCCTACGATGTCGATGACGCGATAGAAGAGCTCCGGGAAGATCTGCGCATGGGAGACAGGTACTTTGCGGTCACCGATAACGGCCGCTATGTCGGCTATGCCTCCTGCCGCATCCAGAATGATGTCGTATGGCTGAGCAGCCTCTACGTCCGTCCGGAGAACCGCAGAAAGGGCATTGGAAAACTCCTCCTGGAAAAGGCCGAGGCGATCGCGGAAGAGTATGGCAACGACACTCTCTACATGTACGTCCATCCAAACAACGAACTGATGATCCCGTTCCTGGCTTCCCAGGGCTATGATGTCCTCAATCTCATCGAGATAAGAAAAGCCCATCGGGAGGAGGAACCGTCTTCCACCTACTCGATAGGCGATCATACCTATAAGTATTAAGACAGCATCTGCTGTCTTTTTTTAATCGACCCTTTCAAAGATATAGACCCTGCGGAAAGTCTCATCCGCATAGGTATAGGTCTTGTCGATATACAGCTGATCTCCCGCAACTGTGACATAGAGCGTCTCCGGGATCTCTTCTTCTCTTGTGTACTCGACATACCAGGAAGA
>JAFOMB010000121.1 GCA_017419065.1 Erysipelotrichaceae bacterium
CCCAGATCATCGGTGTCTTTGAGAGCTACATCAACGGCTGGGTATCCCAGAGGATCGTCTTCGACATGAAGAACCAGATGTTCGAACATCTCCAGACCATGCCGCACTCCTTCTTTACCAGCGAGAAACAGGGCGATATCATCACCCGTATGAATTCCGATATCTCCGGGGTCTCTTCGGTCATCTCCGGAACGCTGACACAGGTCGTCTCCAACATCTGCACCGTCGTTGCGACACTGGTGGCTTTACTTAGAATAGACTGGAAACTGGCCATCATCGGCATTCTCGTCATCCCTTTACTCGTCTTACCGACCAAATCTGCCGGCAAGCAGCGCTATGAACTGCTGACGAAATCCCAGGCCAAAAGAGATGAACTCAACGACATCATCAATGAATCGCTGAGTGTCTCCGGTTCCCTGCTGATCAAGCTGTTCGCAAAAGAGAAAGACAAGAACGCGGAATTCCGCAAAGTCAATCAGGAAGTCACGGAGTACGCCATACAGGAAGCCAGAGCCGGCAAGTGGTTCCGTGTCGTCATGGGCATCTTTACCAATTTAGGACCGTTGCTGATCTATCTGGCCGGCGGCTATCTCATCATCAAAATGAATGATACAAGTCTCACCGTCGGTACGATCACAGCGACTGTCAATATGATCAACCGTCTCTACCGTCCGGTAGAATCCCTGCTGAACATCTCGGTAGACTTCACAAGATCTTTAGCCCTCTTCAATCGTATCTTCACCTCGCTGGATACCTCTTCCGCGATCATCGATCCAAAAAACCCGCTCAATCCGGATCTCAGTAAGAGACAGGACATCACCTACGAGAAGGTCATGTTCCGTTATCTGCCGGATGTACCGCTTTTAGAGGATCTGAGTTTCAAGGTCCCGACGGGAAAGATGTACGCCATCGTCGGTCCTTCCGGTTCCGGAAAGTCCACCATCGTCAACCTCCTGCCGCGTCTCTTTGACCCGATCAAAGGCGCTGTCAGGATCAATGGCGTCGCCGTCAAAAACATGTCCCTCGCCCATCTGAGAGGCAATATCGGGGTCGTCACTCAGGAAGCCTATATGTTCAACGGAACGATCAGGGACAACCTCCTCTTTGCGAAGGCGGACGCCACAGAGGAAGAGATCGAAAACGCCTGTAAGATCGCCAATATCCACGACTTCATCATCTCGCAGCCGAAAGGCTATGATACCGAGGTCGGCAACCGCGGTCTGAAACTCTCCGGAGGCGAAGAGCAGCGTCTCTCCCTCGCCAGAGTCATCCTCAAGGATCCGAAGATCCTCATACTCGATGAAGCGACATCGGCTCTGGATTCCATCTCTGAATCCTCTATACAGAGCGCTCTGGAAGTCCTCATGAAGAACAGGACGTCCATCGTCATCGCCCACCGTCTCTCCACCATCCTCTCCGCTGATAAGATCCTGGTGGTCTCCGGAGGAAGGATCGTCGAGGAAGGCGGACATGAAGAGCTCCTGGCTTTAGGAGGCGTCTATAAGGACCTCTACGAGACACAGTTCCGCAAAGTCATCGAGATGGAAAGTGAAAAGACAAAAGAAGAAAAGTGATATCTTACGATATCACTTTTTTATTACCAGAACAGTCCCCTTTTCTTTTTATAGAAAGGTTCTCCGGAGGCAGTCTTTCTTCCGAAGCCATCGTCATACGGGATCATATCCAGAGGCAGTCCGTCATGGATATGCGGAACTGCCGCATCGGCGATCCCGGAGAAAGTCTTCTGTCTGTCTCCGTCAAAGTCTACGATCAGCAGATAGCTCTTCTCGCCTTCCTTTTCCATCAGTTTCAGCCAGATAGACTTGATATCCCTGTTTCCCTTTGCATATCGCCTTACCGCTTCCAGCATCCCCATAGGCGGATCTGCCGGATCACCGATCAATACCTTTGTATCCTTTTTGACGGTATTCTCCGAATAGCCCTTCTGCAGTACTTCCTTGTGTTTCTTCATATGGACGAGATTCTCAGGCGAGATTACGAAACTGTGCGAGAACGGATTGACGACAGCCCCGGCTCTTCCGTTTGTCACAGCGGCGATGTCATCGAAATCGACGATCAGGGCATCAACATGTCCCTCCGCGTATCTTCGATCTTTCCTCAGCTCTTCCCAGTCGGTGAATACCGGCATGTAGTCAGTGCCGTCTTTTCCCTTGAACATCTCAAAAGAGATGATGGAGTCCTTCTCAAAGACTGCTTTTCCGTCTTCGTGTCTGATCTTTGACTTGCTCAGATCGATGATCGCCAGGAACTTCGCATTCTCCGCAACTTCCTTCGCAATTGCTTCTGTAAGCTCAGCTCTTTCTGCTTCTTCTTTCTCTTTCCATTCCTGAAGCAGTTTCTTGCATACCGGGTTTTCTACCGGTTTTCTGACATCGATATCCATATCCTTTTCACCTCTGCACTCTTATTATAATGAAATCCCCTGATAATAGAAAAAGCAGCCGTCAGATAAGACAGCCGCTTCATGCCAGTTTATGTTTTGTTCCTTAATACATGCCGCCTGCCGGGACAGCCGGAGCCGGTGTCGGTTCCTTGACGATGCCGACAGCTGCTTCCGTCGTGATCAGCAGACCGGAAATGCTGGCCGCATTCAGGACAGCGGATTTCGTGACCTTACAAGGATCGACGATACCGGCCTTGAACATATCGACCCATTTGCCGTTCTTCGCATCGAAGCCGACGTTGTTCTTGACAGTGAGCTGTTTCTCGACGATGTCCTTGCCATTGAATCCGGCATTTTCCGCGATCTGGTATAACGGTTCGCTTAAGGAATCGAGGACGACACGGATACCCTTGGAGACATCCGGATTCTCATTGACGAGCTTTTCCTTGAGATCTTTATAGATGCTTAATAAGCAGGCACCGCCGCCGATGACGACACCTTCTTCAATAGCGGCCTTGGTCGCATTGAGGGCATCTTCGATCCTCAGTTTCTTTTCCTTGAGTTCGGATTCTGTCGTAGCACCGACCTTGATGACAGCGACACCATTGGTCAGTTTCGCCAGTCTCTCATTGAATCTCTTCTTCTCATAATCGCTCTTGGCACCCTCGGCAGCTGCTTCGATCTCCTTGATACGGGCCTGGAAGTTCTTCTTGGAGCCGTTTCCTTCGATCAGGGTCGTGTTTTCCTTTTCGACGATGACTTTCTTGAATGTACCTAAATCGTTCAGTGTGACGTCTTTTAAGGACATTCCGAGGTCCTTGGAGATGAACTTCGCGCCGGCCATGACGGCGATATCCTGGAGCTGTTCCTTCTCGCTGTCACCGAAGCCCGGAGCCTTGGTGGCGACGACATTGAAGGCACCTCTCAGTTTATTGACGACGAGAGTAGAGACGACTTCTGTTTCGATATCATCCGCGATGATCAGCATCGCTTTGCCGTTCTGGACGAGCTGTTCGAGAAGAGGCAGGATATCCTGGATCGTGGTGATCTTCTGATCCGTGACGAGAACTAACGGGTTCTCCATTTCCGCATTCATCTTTTCTCTGTTGGAGACCATGTACGGGGAGATGTAGCCCTTGTCATAACGGTAGCCTTCGGTGACTTCCAGAGAGGTATCGAAGCCCTTGGATTCATCGACGTTGATGACGCCGTTCTTGCCGACCTTCTCCATCGCTTCGGAGATGATCTTGCCGATCTCGGCGGAACCGCTGGAAATAGAGGCGACAGAGGCGATATCGCTGGAGGAGTCAACCTTATGTGCCTTCTTCAATAACGCTTCCGCAACAGCCTTGGATGCGATCTCAATGCCTTCTCTGAGCAGGACCGGATTGGATCCCTTTTCTACCGCATCGATGCCCTTGTGGATCATGGACTGGGCTAACAAAGTCGCTGTCGTCGTACCGTCGCCGGCGGTATCGTTGGTGTTGTTGGCGACTTCATAGAGCAGCTTGGCACCCATGTTTTCAAAGTTGGTCTCCAGTTCGATCTCCTTGGCGATCGTGACACCGTCATTGGTGATCAGCGGAGAGCCGTATTCCTTGTCCAGGATGACGTTTCTGCCCTTCGGACCTAAGGTGACCTTTACGGTATTTGCGAGTGTATCGACGCCCTTTAACAGCGATTCACGGGCATCCTTAGAATAGATGATTTCCTTTGCCATAACTGATTTCCTCCTACTTGACGATAGCCAGGATATCTTCTGCCTTGATCAGGAGATATTCTTCCTTTCCGTCCTTGACTTCCGTTCCGGAATACTTCTTATACATGACCTTGTCGCCCTTCTTGATAGGCATCTCATAGACATGGTCGTTGACTTTGACTTCCTTCGCGCCGCTTACCGCTACGACTTCCGCGTAGTCTTCATTCTCCTCTTTCTGGGAGATGATGATACCGCTCTTTGTCGTCTGGGAAGCTTCGATCTTCTTTAATAAAACATTGTTGTATAAAGGCTTTATCATATCCTTTTTCCTCCTAACATCCTCTATTATAGTCAGCGTATAGCACTCTGTCAACATGAGTGCTAACATATCTTTTCCCATGAAAAAACAGGGATTTCTCCCTGTCTTCAAAGGCCGTAACGCTCTCTTATATCCTCCGCGAACCACCTGTCATTCACCCGGTGTTTCCGCCTCTGTCTCCTCTTCTGACAGAGTGTTTTCATCACCAGGGAGGAGAGCTGTTTTACCAGCTTCGGATCGAGTTTCCTCGTCTCAGGATCGGGATGCCAGCTGAGATCGCTGCGGCAGTACCACATCGTCTCATGATAGATGTCCTCATGTGTCCAGCTGACATAGAC
>JAFOMB010000122.1 GCA_017419065.1 Erysipelotrichaceae bacterium
GCGATGCCTCTGTCGAGGACGGTCCTGGCATCCAGGTGGGAGAAGGTCGTAGCCGGAGCCGGGTCGGTGAGGTCATCGGCCGGGACGTAGATGGCCTGGACCGAAGTGATGGACCCGTCAACGGTAGAAGTGATGCGTTCCTGCAGCTGGCCCATTTCCGTAGCCAGCGTCGGCTGATAACCGACAGCGGACGGCATTCTGCCGAGCAGCGCGGAGACTTCCGAACCCGCCTGGGTAAAACGGAAGATATTGTCGATGAATAAGAGGACGTCCTGCTTTTCTTCATCACGGAAGTATTCCGCCATGGTCAAAGCGGAAAGGCCGACTCTCATTCTGGCGCCCGGAGACTCGTTCATCTGACCATAGACCAGAACCGTCTTATCTAAGACTCCGGATTCTTTCATTTCAAAGTACATGTCGTTGCCTTCACGGGTACGTTCCCCGACACCGGCGACGACGGATTTACCGCCGTGTTCCTTGGCGATATTGTGGATGAGTTCCTGCATCAATACGGTCTTTCCGACACCGGCACCGCCGAAGAGGCCGATTTTGCCGCCCCGGGCATACGGACATAAGAGGTCGATGACCTTGATGCCGGTCTCCAGGACTTCGGTCGTCGTCTGCTGCTGGGCAAAACTCGGAGCCGCTCTGTGGATCGGATGACGGGTGATGTTTTTAGGAAGTTTGCCGAGACCGTCGATCTCTTCACCCAGGACATTGAACATCCTTCCCAGCGTCTTAGGACCGACAGGTACGGAAATAGGCGCCCCGGTATCGAGACATTCCATTTCCCTGACCAGTCCGTCTGTCGAGCCCATGGCGATACAGCGGGCTGTATCATCACCGATATGCTGGGCGACTTCGACGACCAGTTTCTCATCCTTGTTTTTTATGACATCGATCGCGTTGTACAGTTTCGGCAGGTGTCCTTCCGCAAAGCGGATATCTACGACCGGTCCGATGACCTGTACGATCTTTCCCTTGTTCATAATCCCTCCTTAAGAGCATCTGCTCCGCCGACGATCTCCGTGATCTCCTGGGTGATCGCCGCCTGACGTGCCTGGTTGTATTCTAATGTGAGCTTCTCTACGAGCTCTTCCGCGTTGTCTGTCGCGTTCTCCATCGCCATCCTTCTCGATCCCTGTTCCGAAGTCTTGGCTTCGGCATAGGCCGTAAAGAAGCTGTCCTTGATCATGAGCGGGACCAGCTTGTCGATGACTTCCGACGGGGTCGGTTCCAGATAGACATAGCGGTTTTCCGAAGCTCCCTCATGGACGAACGGGACGACCTGAAGCATATATGGCTCATAGGTCATCGTGTTGACGAAGCGGGTGTAGACGATATTGATGGAATTGACCTTTCCGGAGAGGAAGAGACCGATCGCCTCCTCGGCGATATCTTCGATGTCTCTATAGTCGAGCCCGTCGGAAGGTGTCAGTCCGTTGATCGGCTGATAGCCTTCTCTCACGATGGCGTTATATTGATTGGAACCTAAGACATACAGGGTATCGTCCTTCCGGACGTTCTCCAGAAGAAACTTCGTGAGATTGGCGTTATAGGCTCCGCAGAGGCCTAAGTCCGATCCGATATAGATGACATAGCGGGAAGCTGCGTCATTCTCCTGAAAGAAGGCGTGCTGAAAATCCTGTTCTCCGGAGAAGACTTCGTTGGCGATCTTCCTGAGTTCTCCGGTGTAGACAGCGATATTGTCGAGTCTCGTCTTTTCTTTCTGGAACTTGACATTGGAGATCAGGTTCATCGCTCCCGTGATCTTGCGGGTCGCATTGATGGACTTGATCCTCTGTTTGATCGCAGCACGGTTACCGGCCATCAGTCATCCTTTCTGTTTTGATAGGCATGCAGACACTCATCCATGGCCTTGGTGATATCTCCCTTGAGTTCGTCATCGACGACGCCCTTCTTCTCGATCTTCTCCATGATGGACGCATGATCTTTATGGAAGAAGTCATGCAGGAAGCTTTCGAAGTCCAGGACCTCCCCTACCGGGATGTCCTTGAGATAGCCGAACTTCGCCGCAAAGAGCGAGAGATACTGCTCGGAGAGTGTCATAGGGGAATACTGAGGCTGCTTGAGCAGTTCCGTCAGTCTGGCACCATGGGCCAGGGTGGCCTTGGTAGCCGGATCGAGGTCGGAACCGAACTGGGCAAACGACAGCATTTCATTATACTGAGCCAGTTCCAGTTTCAGAGAACCGGAAACGGACTTCATCGCTTTGGTCTGGGCACTGCCGCCGACACGGGATACCGAAAGACCGGTATCGACAGCCGGGCGGATACCCGCGTTGAACAGCTCTGTCTGTAAGAAGATCTGGCCGTCTGTGATGGAGATGACATTGGTCGGGATGTAGGCACTGATATCACCGGCCTGTGTCTCGATGATCGGAAGCGCCGTCAAAGAGCCGCCTCCCAGGTCATCGTTGAGCTTCGCCGCTCTTTCCAGCAGTCTGGAGTGCAGATAGAAGACATCGCCAGGGAAGGCTTCTCTTCCCGGAGGCCTCCTGAGCAGTAAGGACATCGTTCTATAAGCTACTGCGTGCTTGGAGAGGTCATCGTAGACGATCAGGACGTCTTTGCCCTGTTCCATCCACTCTTCCCCGATCGCACAGCCGGCATACGGGGCGATATACTGCAGAGAAGAGAGTTCCGAAGCCGTTGCGGCAACCACAACGGTGTACTTCATCGCATCGTGTTCTTTTAATCTCTCGACGATCTGCGTGACAGTCGAGGCCTTCTGGCCGATCGCCACGTAGACACAGAGGACGTTCTTGTCTTTCTGGTTGAGGATCGTATCGACCGCGATCGCTGTCTTTCCGGTCTGACGGTCACCGATGATGAGCTCTCTCTGGCCCTTGCCGATCGGGATCATCGCATCGATGGCTTTGAGACCTGTCATCAGCGGCTGATAGACGGAGCGTCTGGTCATGACACCCGGAGCCACTCTTTCGACCGGTCTGGTCTTCTCTGTTTCGATGGCCGGACCGCCGTCGATCGGCTGTCCGAGGGCGTTGACGACTCTTCCTAAGAGGGCATCGCCTACCGGTACTTCGACGATACGTCCGGTACGGTAGACTTCATCCCCTTCCTTGATATTGGTATCCGGTCCCATGAGAACGGCACCGACACAGTTTTCTTCCAGGTTGAGGGCGATCCCGTAGATATCATTCGGGAACAGTAAAAGCTCGTTCGCCATGGCTGTCTCCAGACCTGAGACGATCGCGATACCGTCTCCTACCTTGACGATCTTCCCGGTCCTGCCGGCCTCATCAAAGGCGGAGATCTCCTCATTCAGATAGGAGAATATTTCCTTGTTTGTCAGATCCACGGGACATCATCCTTTCCGTTCCACTCTTCACGGATCTTCCGGATCTCCTCTTTCGTGGATCTGTCGATGACTTCATCATCAAAGACGACACGGAAACCGGAGATCAGAGATTCGTCGATATGGGTATTCAGTTCTACTTCTTTTCCGTTTTTACTGAGGACTTCCGCCAGTTTCTTCACCTGATCCTTATCCAGTTCTCTCGCGCTTTCCAGTCTTCCTTCCCGGATACCCAGATCTTTATTGGCGATCTTGCGGTATTCCTTCTGGATCTGATGGAAAGAAGAGATGCGGTTCTTGTCGATCAGGATGTATACGAACTGCAGCACCGCGCTTCCGACTTTATCTTCCAGAAGTGTGCGGGCAATATCCTTCTTGACGTCGCTGCTGATCCTCTCGTCCTTCAGGAAGAGATTGCGGCCGTCGACTTCCGCCTGGACCTTGCGGCTGCTTTCTTCTTCATCCTGAACGCCGAGTTTCACGGAAACACGCATAGACGAAAAGATCTTATCTGCTTCGGATAGTTCATCCCGGATCTTCCGCACCTGGTCCTGCTTCTTCGCAAGACGGAATAGTGCCTCTGCGTATTTTTGATTCAGTGTTTCCATCAGCGATCCTTGCTTTCTTCTTCAATGAACTGTTTGAGGATCTCGTAATCTGTCTTTTCGTCAGCCTTTTCTTCCATGAGCTTCTTTACAGCGTCCATGGCGACATCGACCGTCTTTTCACGGAAGGCATCATTGGCTTCCTTTTCACGCAGGGCAATGCGCTCTTCGGCCTCTGTGAGCTTGTTCTGAGCTGTTTCTTCCGCCGACTTGACGATCTTCTTCGACAGAGCGTCTGCCTCTTTACGGGCATCACTTAAGATCTGACGGGAAGACTCCTTGGCCTTCTCGATCTCTTCCTTGGCACTTGCCAGGTCTGCCCTGGCTTCCTCACTGTACTTCCGGGCAGTGTCGAGTTCTCCCTGCATTGCGGAGGAACGCTTTGCGAGGATCTCTCTGACCGGCTTCCAGAGGAATTTCTTGAACATCAGGAAAATCAGCAGGGTCGCCAGAAGCTGCGTGATCATTGTCAGCAGATTCGGCAGCAGATTCCCCTGGATATCGATATTCAGACTCATGGCTTAGATCCTTCCGCCCAGAACGAAGATGATCAGGAAAGCGACCAGCATACCGTAGATAGCACAGGTCTCAGCCAGACCGCAGCCCAGGATCATGGTCGTACGGATCTTACTTTCCGCTTCCGGGTTCTTCGCAATAGCTTCAACAGCTCTTTCCGCGACCCTTCCTTCACCGATCGTAGTAAGGATGCCTTCCAGTGTGGCAATAGCAGCAGCGATCGCAATCAATCCAAGTTCCATATTCTTATTCTCCTTCTTTTTTCTGTGTGAGTGATTTATTCTTTACTTCATCCGGGATACGTGTTCCGATGAAGACCATTGTCAGCATGATGAACAGGTACATCTGTAAGAAGCCTGAGAAGAGGTCAAAGTACAGATGCAGGACAGATCCGAAGATCGGTCCGATGATGTCGATCCCGCCCAGGAACGGGAAGAGCTTGGCGCTCAGGGCTCCGGTAGCGGAATACATCAGGGACATGATGATGGAACCGGAGAGGATGTTTCCGAACAGACGCATCGACATCGAGATGAGCGGTGCTAAAGCACTGAAGACATTCGAGATCACAAAGAGGAAGATCGGCTGGAAGTAGCTCTTGATGTAGCCCCCTGCCCCCTTGTATTTGATGTCCGTGGCCTGGAAGAGGATCCAGCAGACCAGGGTGATGGCCAGCGTACAGCTCAGATTGAGCGTCGGGTTATCGAACCCGAGCAGACCGATGTAGTTGGCTAAGAGGATGTAGGCCGCGATCGAACCGATGAACGGTCCGAGTTTTTCCACCCAGTCCTCCGAGACGATCTCTTTCACCATCCCGTCGATCCATTCCACCAGCATGATGCACAAAAGCACCAGTCCCTTCGGTTCGTCCAGCGGGTCGAACTTCTTCAGCTTCCCGTAGGCGATGAACACAAAGACTGCGATCATGGCTGTGATGAGAATGATGACCGGCAGATGCGGCTGTATCACCAGATTAATCGTCATTCTTTTTCCCTCCTATAAACGCTTCGATATACATGAACATTTTTGAATAAAGCAGACCGATCAGGACACCGCTCCAGTGGAATATCTGCGGAAGCAGAAAGCAGAGCAGCATCGGCAGCGACAGCAGGACGATGCCTAAGAGCGGTCCGAGATAGGTCAGGACACTGACCTCGGAAGCTCTGATGAGCGCATCGACACGGAATTCCAGGAACTTCTGATGGAAAAAGGTAAAGAGGAGTCCCAGCAGGATCCCCAGACTTATCCGATAGTCAAGAAGCAGCACGATCCCCATGATGATGAGGATCAGCATACTACGCAGGCGGTTCCCAGACATATAAATATTTTAATATAAAACGGCGATACAGGATAGTTAATTTTTCTTTACTTCCCTACCTGAAGATAAGAAAAAGGACAGTCCTTTTCAGGACTGTCCTTTGAGAAATACTTATTTCTTCTTTGCGTCGAGCTTGATCGCAGCCTGAGCCGCAGCCAGTCTGGCGATCGGGACACGGTATGGCGAGCAGGAGACGTAGTCCAGACCGACTTCGTTGAAGAATTCGATGGACGCCGGGTCACCGCCGTGTTCACCGCAGACACCTAAGTGGATGTCCGGACGGGTAGCTCTGCCGGCTTCTACAGCCATTCTGATGAGCTGACCGACACCGGCGACATCGACATGGGCGAACGGATCGTTGTCATAGATGTGCTTGTCGTAGTAGTCACCGAGGAACTTGCCGGCATCATCTCTGGAGAAACCGAATGTCATCTGAGTGAGGTCATTGGTTCCGAAGGAGTAGAATTCAGCAGTCTTGGCGATCTCGCCGGACAGCAGAGCCGCACGCGGGATCTCGATCATCGTACCGACCTTGTATGTGAGGTTTGCCTTTCTCTCAGCGATGACTTTGTCAGCCTCTTCCTTGACGATGTTGGCAACATACTCTAATTCCTTCGGTTCGCCTACGAGCGGGATCATGATTTCCGGAACCAGGTTCCAGCCGCGGTGCTTCTTGTTGATATCGATAGCCGCATTGATGATAGCTCTTGCCTGCATAGCGCCGATTTCCGGATAAGTGACATCCAGACGGCAGCCTCTGTGGCCCATCATCGGGTTGAATTCATGGAGTTCAGCAGCAGCCTGCGTGATGTCCTTCAGCGTGATGCCGAGATCCTTGGCGATCTCCTTGGCAGCAGCCTTGCCTTCTGCAGTAGCGGTGTTCGGCAGGAATTCATGGAGAGGCGGATCGAGGAGTCTGATCGTGACACTGCGGCCCTTCATAGCTTCGAAGATACCGTAGAAGTCTTCAGTCTGATACGGCTCGAGTTCTGCTAAGGCCTTGGCTCTCTGTTCAGCGTTTCTGGAGACACAGAGCATACGGATAGCCTTGATTCTTTCCGGTGTGTTGAAGAACATGTGTTCTGTACGGACAAGACCGACACCTTCAGCACCGAATTCAACAGCTCTCGCTGCATCAGCCGGTGTATCGGCATTGGTACGGATCTTGAGAGTACGGCGGGCATCAGCCCAGTCCATGAACTTCTTGAAGTTGCCGGAGATCGTAGCCGGAACTGTCGGGATAGCACCCTTGTAGACACATCCTGTGGAACCGTCGACAGAGATGACATCGCCTTCCTTGAAGGTCTTGTCGCCGACAGTGAAGGTCTTCTTTTCTTCGTTGACAGAGATATCGCCGCAGCCGGAGACACAGCAGGCACCCATACCACGGGCGACGACAGCTGCGTGAGATGTCATACCGCCGCGGACGGTAACGATAGCCTGAGAAACATGCATACCTTCGATATCTTCCGGAGAAGTCTCGAGTCTGACTAAGACGACTTTCTTGCCTTCTTCAGCCCATGCCTTGGCATCGGTAGCTGTGAAGACGACCTGGCCGCAGCCGGCACCCGGAGAAGCCGCTAAACCCTTGGCGATCAGATCGGACTGCTTAGCCTTTAAGGCAGCAGCATCGAATGTCGGATGGAGGAGATCGTCGAGCTGTTTCGGTTCGACCATCATGAGGGCCTGATCTTCTGTGACGAGGCCTTCCTTGACCATATCGACAGCGACCTTTAAGGCAGCAGCAGCCGTTCTCTTACCGTTACGGGTCTGCAGCATGAATAATCTCTTATCCTGGATCGTGAATTCCATATCCTGCATGTCGTGGTAGTGTTCTTCCAGTTTCTTTCTGACATCATCCAGAGCCTGGAATGTTTCCGGCATGCTTTCTTCCAGAGACGGGTATTTGGCCTTTCTCTCTTTTTCAGAGATGCCCATGCCCTTAGCCCATTCCTGGGAACCCTTCTTGGAGATCTGCTGAGGAGTGCGGACACCGGCGACGACGTCTTCACCCTGAGCGTTGATCAGGTATTCACCATAGAAGTAAGCGTTGGAACCTGTAGACGGGTTACGTGTGAAGCAGACACCCGTAGCGCAGTCCGGACCCATGTTTCCGAAGACCATGGACTGGACGTTGACAGCAGTACCCCATGTGGACGGGATATCATTCATCTTACGGTAGAAGATAGCTCTTTCGTTGTTCCAGGAACGGAAGACAGCCTCAATGGCTCTCTCTAACTGTACTTTCGGATCCTGCGGGAATTCTTCGCCGATCTCAGCCTGGTAGAATTCCTTGAACTTCTTCGTCAGAGTCTTCATATCTTCGGCGTCGAGTTCGACATCGAGCTTGACACCCTTTTCTTCCTTCAGTTCATCGATGATGACTTCGAATCTCTTCTTGGAGAGACCCATGACGACATCCGAGAACATCTGGACGAAACGACGGTAGGAGTCGTAAACGAATCTTGGATTGTTGGAAGCTTCAGCCATGGCAGCTGCCACTTCATCGTTGATACCGAGGTTGAGGATCGTATCCATCATACCCGGCATGGATGCTCTGGCACCGGAACGGACGGAAACCAGAAGAGGATTCTTCGGATTGCCGAGCTTCTTGCCCATGAACTTTTCGAGCCATGTCAGGTTCTTCTTGACCTGAGACATGATCTCATCGTTGATCGTTTCACCGTCAGCATAGTACTGGTTGCAGGCTTCTGTTGTGATCGTGAAACCCATCGGAACCGGTAAGCCCAGGCTGGCCATTTCAGCCAGGTTGGCACCCTTGCCGCCTAAGAGCTCGCGCATGGAACCGTTGCCTTCAGTGAACTTGTAGACATACTTTGTGCTCATTCTTTTCTCCTTCTTTTAAATTGCCTATACTATTCTATCACGTTCATGTGACAGTTTATATTTAATTTCTATAAAATATCGTATTTAAGCCTTGCATTCAGCACTGCCGAGATCATGGCCTTCATTGAAGTTGCGGGCATTCTCCATCGTCTGTACGGCAATGGCCTGCATGGCTTCTCTGGTAAAGAAAGCCTGATGGGATGTCAGGACGAGCTGCGGGAACATCTGCAGTCTCGCTGTGATGGAATGCATGAGTGCTTCATCGCTTCGATCGGTGTAGACATTTTCATCTTCTCCTTCATAGACATCCAGGGCAACAGCGTGGAACTTGCCTCTTTTCAAAGCGGCGATCAGGGCTTCCGCATCGATCAGAGGTCCCCTGGCGGTATTCACCAGCATCACTGTATCCTTCATGAGAGAGATGGCCTTTTCGTCGATGAGGTGATAGGTCCCTCCCTCACCCATGATCAATGGAGCGTGTAAAGAGATGAGGTCGGCCTTTTCAAAGAGTTCCTCCTTCTCGACATAGGTCAATAGACCCTCTTCTACGAGTTTCCGGTTCGGATAGGCATCCCAGCCGATGACGCTCATTCCATAACCCTTGGCGATCCTGGCGAAGCATTCGCCGATCTTGCCGGTACCCATGACGCCGCAGACCTTGTTGTGGAGGTCCACGCCAAGCAGTCCTGATAAGGCGAAGTTGTTGTCACGGACTTTCCGATCGGCCTTGTGAAGCCTTCTGTTGGCTTCCTGGATGATGGCCATCGCGTGTTCCGCTACCGCGTATGGCGAATAAGCCGGGACTCTGGCGACCTTGATGCCGTACTTCGCACAGGCCTTGAGATCGACGTTGTTGAAACCGGCGCAGCGTAAAAGGATGAGGCGTACACCATCTTCATGAAGCGTCTCTATGACTTCTGCCGGTGCTTCGTCATTGACGAAGATGCAGACGGCATCATAGCCTCTGGCCAGTCCCACTGTCTCTTTCGTCAGACGGGATTCGAGATAGGTGATCTCGGCATTATAGGTGCCCGGACCCTTTTCCTTCGAGAGTTCCGAGAAGAAAGTCCGGTCGTAGTCCTTCGTCCCGAAGAAGGCGATCTTCAGCACCTGGACTCCTTCCTTTTCCGTGAAGATGGTATCGCACATGAGATCCGCGACTTTCTTCACATCCTCTTCTTCTTTCTCTCCTTCCACTTCTACGACCAGATGATCGCCCTTCTTCGCAGACAGTGAGAGAAGTTCCAGGACGTTGTTTCCGGATGCGGTCTTCTCATTGCAGAAGATGCGGACAGAAGAGCTCAGACCTACACAGAGCTGTGCCAGCAGGGCTGCCGGTCTTGCGTGCATGCCCATTGGGTTTTCTACAGTACATCGAAACTGTTTCATAGTGCCTCCTTGTTGCCACCTTTATTTTAACAGAGTATCTCTATGCTTCTCTTCAATTTCAGGAATTGATATAATGATTATCGGAGGCAGAGCTCATGGAAGAAACAGTGAATAAAAACGCGGAGACGATCCGCACTTATATACCCCTGGATGAGATCGAGGAAAACGGAAAGCTCGTCCGCGAGATCGGCTATAAATCCTATATCGCCGCCATCACGCTGATCGGCTTCGGGATCCTCA
>JAFOMB010000123.1 GCA_017419065.1 Erysipelotrichaceae bacterium
AGAAACCGAACTGCAAAGCCGTTATGGGCCTGGACAGAGAGAGATTTGTGGAGATCCTGGCAGAATGCTGCCGGAAGTTTGACGGATGGGAGGAATTCTGATGAAGAGACCGGTATGGATCGATACCGACTGCGGTGTCGATGACGCAATGGCGCTTCTGTGCGCCTGTGCTTTGAAAGATATCGAGATCGTCGGTGTTTCCGCAGGTGTGGGAACGACGAGTCAGGAAAACACCTTCCGCAATACCCGCAATGTCCTGGCACTGGCCGGGAGAAAGGACATCCCGGTCTATCCCGGAAGCAAGACAGCCTGGATAGAACCGTACATGCCGGCACCGGCTTTCCATGGGGAAGACGGACTGGGCGGCGCGGTGATCCCGGAATCGGATGCCCCGGTCGAAACGGAATACGCCTGGGATGCTTTCTATAAAGCCGCGAAGAAGTATGAAGGGGAGCTGACTGTCGTCACAGTCGGCGCTCTGACAGACCTGGCAACGGCTATCGTCAAATACCCGGATCTGCCGAAATACATCAAAGAAGTCGACATCATGGGCGGTGCGATCGACGGCGGCAATACCACGATGGCTTCCGAAGCCAACATCCGCAGAGATCCGCACGCGGCGCAGTGCCTCTTCAAATCCGGCATCCCGGTCGTGATGTTCGGTCTGGATGTCACAGAACAGGTAAGATTGACTCCGGCAGACAGAGAAGAGATCTTCAGGAAGAACACCTCTGTTACCAGACTCATGGAGGAATCCATCCAGATCCCGCTGTCTACGAATCTCAGACAGGGGCTGGATACCTATACGCTTCACGATGTCTGTCCTGTCCTCTATCTCTCAAAACCTGAACTCTTTGAGGGAAAGAAAGCCGCTGTCTATGTCGAGACACAGTCACCTCTGACGATGGGAAAGACCATCTCCGATGTCTATGCCCTGACCGATGACAAGTTCCCGGACAAGAATACCCTGGTGATGCTGAAGGCCGACAGAGAGAAGGCTGTAAGCTTCTTCAAGGAACTGATGCTGAGCTACGAATAAAGAATGAACGCATTTGTGATATGATGAAATCGTCGATGAAGAGATTTCTGTTCCATACCGCAAATGCGTTTTTCATAAGTTCATCAGCCATCGTACTGGTCATCCTTCTGCTTCAGAAGTCTTTTTCTGTGACCAACGTTCTCTTTTTCGCCATAGCCGGAGTCTTATTCTATCTGATCGCGAAGACGATCAAAGAGGACAATCCGAAAAAGAGACTGATCTTCTATCTCGATATCGGACTTCTTTTCTTTGAAGTCTTTTTCAGCTACAATCTCCTCTTCGCAGCCGGATGGGATTCCAGTACCCTGACCTGGGGATCCTTCCTCAATGTCTTCGGAGAAGATCCGAAGGTCCTCCGTCCGGAGGTCGTCTTCGACTATACGAAAGAGTATCTCGACTATTATCCAAACAACCTCCTGATGGTCGGGTATCTGATGCTGTCGGCATTTACCGTCAGACAGCTGGGGAAGGGCTTCATGTCCTATACCGCCCTGACCATCCTGGAGAACTGCTTCATCTACACCCTCAGCGGTCATCTTCTCTACCGCTGTGTTGAAAAGCTCACAAAGAGCACGTCTCTTCCTGTATTTGCCTGGATCCTCTTTACGATCCTCTTAGGGACATCGCCATGGGTCGTAGTCGTCTATTCCGACTCCCTGGCG
>JAFOMB010000124.1 GCA_017419065.1 Erysipelotrichaceae bacterium
ATGGCGAAGTCCTTCTGTATCATCCGGATGATATCGGAATAGCCGCGGTAGGCACCTCTTCCGTTCCAGTGGAAATCGGACTTGTAGAAGCACTCCTGATAGTCTTCCACGTTCTCGATCTTCAGTTCATCCCAGGTGACCTTATCTCCCAATTGGGCGATGAAGGAAGAGCGGTACTGCGGTCCGTAGTTGAGTCCGTCTCCCACATCGAGTATCTCTTCCAGTCTCGTTGGGAAATAGACATAGGTCTTTATATCCGGATAGTGCTGGACGAACTCCTGGACGTTGTAGCCCCGGCTCGTCGTGAGGTAGGCCTTCGCGTCGTCAAAGAGCGGGACGCTGTTGATGAGATAGCCGTCGGAGATCTCGATGACGTTCTCATTGAGAATGGTATAGGTGATCCCGGAGAGACCACCTTCACTTCCTTTAGAGGAAAACGGTCTGTTCAGGAGGGTCTTCAACTGATAATAAGCTTTCGTGATGATATCTCTTCCGTAGAACTGATCCTTCATCACCTTCTCCGCATCCATGACGAAAGTGCTGTTCAGCGACAGATCTTCATTGGTCATGAGGTCTCTTTTCTCGGCAGCCGACGTCTCTCTCTGCGGAAGAAGGAAGAGCCCCAACCCCGCAAGAAGAAGCAGTGCCAGCAGACATGTGAATACTCTGTTTTTCATGTTTAGAACTGGAAGTAGATGAAGGCGGAATAGGAACCGCTGATCAGGAAGAAGATAGAGATGAGAAGGACGAGAAGAAGCAGGAGGTCATAGATGACAGGAGACTTCTCCCGTATCTTCGTGAAGATCTTCCGGAAACCCGGGAAGAGGAAGAGGAAGCCCATGAGGAAGTAGAAGAGAAGGTAGAGGACATCGAGCTGACGGACATAGAAGCCGTTGAAGCGGAAGCCTTTCCCGATAAAGGCCTTGACCAGGATCTTGACCTGACGGAGGGTCTCACAGCGGAACGGGATCCAGCCGATGAGGATCAGCAGGTCTGTCCTGATGATGCGGAATATCTTTAAGAGAAGACTGTCATCTGTAAGAGAGAGTTTCTCACGTATGGCTTTATTGATATCTCTGAAGAGATAGCCGGCCACCCTTAATACGCCGTGGTAGATCCCCCAGACCAGGAAGAGCCAGGTAGAACCATGCCAGAGCCCGGAGAAGAGGAAGACCAGGAAGAGGTTGATGCAGGTGCGTATCTTTCCCTTGCGGCTGCCGCCTAACGGGATATAGACATAGTCTTTAAACCAGGTGCCTAAAGTGGCGTGCCAGTTCTGCCAGAAGTCCACGATGCTGGTGGAGAGATACGGATCATAGAAGTTCTCCGGCATCCTGTAACCGATCATCTGACCGATCCCGATGGCCATATCGGAATAGCCGCTGAAATCGTAGTAGAGCTGTAAGGCATAGGCACTTACTGCATAGGCCGCCAGTAAGAAGTCCGCCTGGAGGTTATCGGAAAATAACGTATTCGAGACAAGCGAGAGTTGGTTGGCGATGATGACCTTCTTGCCGAGACCGATGAGGAAACGGCGGAGGCCTTCTGCCAGTGTATCGGTACTGATCTCCTTTTCCTTCAGATAGACCCGGAAGGAATCATAACGCAATAGCGGTCCGGATATGACAGACGGGAAGAAGGAGAGGAAACAGGCGATATTGAAAAGAGAATCCTCGCACTCATACTTCCCCCGATAGACATCGGAGACATAGGAGATGGAGGTAAAGGTGTAGAAACTGATTCCCAGAGGCATGACTATTTTAATGAGATCAGGATCTTTGAGATAGGAAGAAAAAGCTGATGCGAGATAGTTTCCGTACTTGTATACAGACAGAAGGCTCAGTACCAGGAGAAGATAGAGAATGTAGAGACCTCTTTTTCCTTTGATGATCTTCCCAAAACCCCAGGTCAAAAGGATCATGATGACCAGGACCGGCAGGTGTTTCAGATCTCCCGAGGCATAAAAAAACAGGGAGAAGAGAAGCAGAAGGATATTTCTGATCTCATTCTTTCTGATAAAAAACATGGTGCCGGTGAATAACGGCAGGAAGATCATCAGAAAGAACAGTGAATTGAATTCCATGACCCTATTATAGTTGATTTATAACGTTTAGAAAAATGCTTCCAGGATAAGAACGCTCAGACAGCAGAGGACCGTGACCTGAAACATGTTCCAGCCTTTGAAGGAGAAATAGACGCCTAACACTAAAGCCGCAATACCCGGCAGAGGGGAAGCGGTCGCATCGATGATGGCCGGGAAGGTCATGACCGCTAA
>JAFOMB010000125.1 GCA_017419065.1 Erysipelotrichaceae bacterium
AATGTTCCTGTTATTTGAAAGGCAGTATGCGGTAGGGGACTTCGTGAAGATCAACGACTATGAGGGAACAGTGACTTCCATCGCGATGCGCTGTACCTATCTCTTGAGCTGGACAGGACAGAAGATCATCATCCCGAACGGCCAGATCAAGACGGTCGTCAACTATTCCGGAGAATACAATATGGCCGTTGTAGACGTCCCGGTGCCGTATGAAGAAGATACGGAAAGAGTCACTGCCATCATCAAAGAAGTGGCGGAAGACTATTCCGAAAAGCACGGCGACCTCTGTATCGAGAAGCCGTCTGTCGCTTCCATCAACGCCTTTGACGAGAGCTCTGTGAGGATCTCCGTCTATCAGAAGGCCAGGGGAAGAAACCATTACCAGATCCAAAGAGACCTGCGTCTGGCTATCAAGAAGAGATTTGATGAAGAGGGGATCTCCATCCCTTACAATCAGATCGTCGTCCATCAGGAAGGAGAAAACAGATGAAACTGGCAGAAGCATTACAGGAGAGAGCCTCTCTCAACCGGAAGATCGAAGAACTGCGTGTGCGTATCCTCAATTCCGCATTGGTCCAGGAAGGAGAGAAACCTTCGGAAGATCCAAAAGAACTCTTGAAGGAATATGACGCCTGTATCGAGCGTCTGGAGTATCTGATCACGTCCATCAACCTCTCCAATACGAAGATCCTGGTAAAGGATGTCCCTCTGACGAAGATCATCGCCAGAAAGGATGCCTTACTGGTGAAAGTCGCTGCCTATAAGGATATCGCCGACAGGGCCTCCAGAAGCGCCGAGAGAGCACGAAACAGCGAGATCCGCAGCCTTCCTTGTCTTTCCGCAAAAGACCTGCAGAAGAAGATCGACAGGCTCTCAGAAGAGATACGTAAATTGGATAATTCCCTCCAGGAAGCCAACTGGAGCCATGAACTGATCGAAGAATAATACAAAAAGGTATCAGACAGGGCGAATATCACGCGGCAACAGCGCAAGTTGCATTTCAGAGGTACCGAAGGGCCGGTATAGAACCATACTGTCATGCCCCGATCGTGCACAAACGCAATCACATGATGCATCGTCATTACCGGATATTGACTGTCTGAAGGGCGGGAAAGGGGACAGGGGAGATCTTAGGATCTCCCTTTTGCGTGATAGAATGATAGGGAAGGAGCCGTTTTATGAAGACATTGTTTGTGAATGCCTGTATCCGAAAGGATTCCAGGACACTGAAGATCGCCCGGGAATTCCTGAAACACTTCGATAAAGACTATGAAGAACTCGACCTGCAGAAAGAAGATCTCCGTCCTCTGAATGAGGCCGATCTTGAAAGAAGAAGCGAACTGGCCATGAAGGGGGATTTCTCCGATCCTTACTTCCGCTATGCCCGTCAGTTCAGGGAAGCCGAAAACATCATCATCGCCGGTCCGTACTATGACCTCTCTTTACCTGCCAAACTGAAAGACTGGATAGAGACCATCAACATCGTCGGACTGACCTTCCACTATGTCGATGACGATGAACCGAGGACCCTTTCCAACGGAAAGAAACTCGTCTATATCATGACTTCGGGCGGTACGGTCGTAGACCACGCCTACGGCTGGGGCTATTTAAAGACGATGTTTGAAGTCTTCTATGAGATCAAAGACGCCCACTACCTCTGTGCGGAAAAACTCGATCTGCAAGGAGCCGATGTCGATAAGATCCTCGAGAAGGCCTTTAAAGAAGCGAAGGAGCTGGCAGAAGAACTTCGATGAGAGATTATCAGAACTACCTCTTTGATCTCTATGGGACGCTTGTCGACATCAAGACCGATGAAAGAGATCCGGAGGTCTATCATAA
Source organism: Erysipelotrichaceae bacterium (assembly GCA_017419065.1). Lineage (GTDB taxonomy): Bacteria > Bacillota_I > Bacilli_A > Erysipelotrichales > Erysipelotrichaceae > Colivicinus. The sequence continues at coordinate 1,840 of JAFOMB010000125.1, forward strand.
ACTGAGAAGATATTTCTGGTTCAATGGCGCTTCCTATGAGGAGAAGGAGCTTTATGATGCCTTCTTTGAAGAGATCTCCTTAGAAGAAGAGAGGAGAAAGGAAGAGGGAAGGGAAGTCGAGATCGACATCCGGAACGTCTTCTATGAACTCTATGCGAGAAAAGACGTCTATCCTTCTGAAAGGACAGTGGAAAAGACGGCACTCCGCTTCCGGAAGTACTCCAGGAAAGAGCTGCGTCTCTATACCGGAGCCATCGAACTCTTGCGGACTTTAAAGAGAAAGGGAAAGACCATCCTTTTGGTCTCCAATGCCCAGGCCGTCTTTACCAATGAAGAGTTGAAGAAGCTCCATCTCGACACTGTCTTCCACGGCTATTACCTCTCCTCCGATTTCGGCTATAAGAAGCCGGATGAGCTCTTCTATAAGAAGATCTTAAAGGACAATGACCTGATCCCTTCCGACTGCCTCATGATCGGCAATGACCGTTATTCTGACGTCTACGGCGCCAAGAGACTGGGCATGGACACCTACTATATCCGCTCTTCTCTTTCTCCGAAGAAGGATTATCCGGTCAAAGCCACCTACGAACAAAGAGGCATGAACCTGAATACCCTTTTAAAAAAGCTCTTAGATACCAGACCTGTCAGATGAGAC
>JAFOMB010000126.1 GCA_017419065.1 Erysipelotrichaceae bacterium
ATGATCAGTCTCATCGCCATGGCCTGTTCTACCGCATTGAGGTCTTCCCTCTGCAGGTTCTCGATCAGGGCCAGTCTGGCGCTTTCTTCATCGCTCTTGTCCAGGACGATCGCATCGATCTCTTCCATCCCGTTTTTCACACAGGCTCTGTATCTTCTTTCGCCGGCTATCAGTTCATAGTGATCATCGATCTTCCTCACCGTGATCGGCTGTAAGAGGCCGTTGGCTTTGATAGACTCCGCCAGTCCTTCGATACTGTCATCGTAAAAGTCCAGCCTCGGCTGATAGCGGTTCGGAACGATCTTGTCACAGCGTATTCTTTCTACTTCTCTCATAATCTCTTCTGCTTTATTATACTATATTTCCTAGGGTATTTTTTTGGCGTCTTCCTGACCTTCTTCAGGTCTCCGATGACTCTCTTCGAACCATCCGGAAGTCCTTCTTCTCTCACGTTTTCGATCTCGAATCCCATCGTCTCGATGGCTTTCTCTGCCTCTTTGATCTCCTCTTCTCCGCTGCTTCCCCGTAAGGCGATGAAGTATCCGTTTTCCTTTACCATCGCCCCGCAGACTTCGATGAGGGCATTGAGGTTGGAGACCGCTCTGGCGGTGACGAGATCATAGGCTTCCCGGTGATCCAGGGAGTGATCTTCGCCCCGTTCATTGAGGACATCGATATCTCTTAATCCAAGTCTTTCGATGAGTTCCTCCAGGAAGACGCATCTCTTCTTCAGAGGTTCGATCAGGATCACATGAAGATCCGGATAACAGATCTTGAGGACGACCCCCGGGAATCCGGCACCGGTCCCGACATCAGCCAGTGTCCCTTCCATCTTTCTTCCGAAGAAAGGAAGCAGAGAGTCATAGAAGTGCTTCTCCAGGACTTCTTCATACGCCGTGATCGCCGTCAGATTGATCTTTTCGTTGTATTCCGCTAAAAAAGAGGCATAATCATCAAGCTGTTCCAGCTGCCTCTCATTCAGTATCAGACCTTTCTCATTTACAGAGGAAATGAATTCTTCTCTTCTCATGCATCCTCATTATAGCATTCCCGCAGGCGCATTTTTCATCCTGTATTCCCTCAGCTGTTCTTAATGAAGAAGACGATCTCTTCCGCACACCGGCTGATCTGTTCCTCAGCAGAGATCTCAGCGGTACCGTCTCCCTTCTGCTTCCCATACTCTCCGAACTGAGCGTGATTTCCTCCCGGAAGAACGGCTTCACCGTTTCTTTCAGGCCAGTACTCCCGGCTGTTCTCATAGGCTTCCTTTTCCAGACAGCCGTCCTTATCGCCATAGATCGAATACAGGAGGACAGAGTCCGGGATCTTTTTTGAAGGATAGGAAGCCAAAAGGATCAGACCATGAACATTCTCTTCATGGGAAGACGCAAAGGAAGACGCCATCGTCCCTCCCAGGGAATGACCGGCGAGGTAGACGCGTTCATAATCGTTCTCTTCGATGATCTCTTCCGCTCTGTTACTGCCGAATAGAGCCATATGGAAGGGCATCTTCACGACATAGACATCGATTCCTTCTTCTGCGATGGTCTTCGCAAGTCTCGCATAGGCCTTTTCATCGACTTTCGCTCCCGGATAGAAGATCAAAGCCGTATCATTTCCTTCCTGAAGGAAGGCGTAATACTTCTTCTCTTCAACATACTCAATCTTCTCGTCCGATTTAAGGACTTCCAGGGCACTCTCTTCCGCCTTCTGATAGGGAAGAAGGTAGATCAAAGAGACGGCCGTAATGATGAGCAGGGAAAACAAAGCAGAAAGGAGGATCTTCTTTCCTTTACCCGTCTCCTTCTTTGTGACCAGTTTCATGAGAAGGATACCGAGAAGGATGGAAAGGATGAGGGCGATAGAGGAATAGATGGCGTATTTCATAGAGGTCTCCTGTGTTCCCATTCATTATAGACCCCTATAGAAGAAGAAAGAATGGTATAATCACTCCATATGGAAATACATCTGTCCGATCATTTTGACTATAAGAAACTCCTCCGTTTCACCTTCCCGTCTATTGTGGGAATGGTCTTTACTTCTGTCTATTCGGTCATCGACGGCTATTTCATCTCCAACTATGCGGGAAAGATCCCCTTTGCGGCGATCAACTTCATCTATCCTCTGATACAGATGCTGAGCTGCATCGGCTTCGTCTTCGGGACCGGCGGCAATGCCCTCATCTCCAAGATCATGGGAGAAGGCCATCATGAAAAAGCCAACTCGCTCTTCTCTTTGTTCGTCTATACATCCTCTGCCATTGCCCTGGTGATCTCCGTGATCGGCTTCCTCTTCCTGCGTCCGATCGCCGTCTTCATGGGAGGCAGCGGGGAGATGCTGGAGTATGCGATCATCTACGGAAGGATCCTCTTCGCGGGACTGACGACCTTTGTCCTGCAGGTGGAATTCCAGTCCTTCTTCATCGCCGCCGGAAAGCCGAAACTGGGTCTCTACATCACCCTGGCAGCCGGTATCACCAATATCATCGGAGACTTCCTCTTAGTCGGTATCCTCCGTATGGGGATCGTCGGTGCTGCCACTGCGACAGTATCCGCCCAGGTCGTGGGTTCCATCATCCCTTTATTCTACTTCACCCGGAAGAACGATTCTCTCTTGCATCTTCAGGGAACGCAGTTTGACGGTCCTTCCATTTTCAAGGCCCTCACCAACGGCGCCTCTGAGCTCATGTCGAACATCTCCGCTTCGCTCATTGCGATGCTGTACAATTCCCAGTTATTGAAGTTCTATGGCGATGACGGGGTCGCTGCCTACGGCACTATCATGTATGTCTCCTTCATCTTTATCGCCATCTACTTCGGCTACTCCTCCGGTACGGCACCTCTGATCAGCTATCACTACGGCGCTCAAAACAGAGAAGAACTGAAGAACCTCTATCACAAATCTCTCGTCATCACCCTCATCATGAGCCTGATGATGTTTACGCTGTCTCATGTATTGGCCCCGTTCATCGTGAACTTCTATGTCTCCTATGATCAGGGCCTTCACGACCTGACTCTCATGGCCTTCCGGAGATATGCCTTCTCCTACCTCTTTGCGGGCTTCTCCATCTTCGGCAGCGCCTTCTTCACCGCTTTGAACAACGGCCTCATCTCCGCCATCATCTCCTTCTCCAGGACCCTCTTCTATCAGTCCATCGCCGTCATGGTACTGCCAATGATCTTCGGTGTCGACGCGATCTGGTTTGCGACCCTGGTCTCGGGGATCTTCTCCTCCCTCACGACCTTCTTCTTCATCCGGAAATACCGCTCTGTCTATCAGTACTGAAATGTCATTCCGTTTCACTCTGAAGGAAGTCCTGATGCATGATCTTAGCAGAGCAATCTTTTTAAAATACAGTAAAATAGAGTTGGAAAGGAACTATCTATGATCAGAAACGATGAGAGCGTTGTCGCTTTAAAACACAGGATCGTCGAAGCTTTAGCCAGATATCTCTGGGAAGGCGATCTGACAGAAGAAAAAAAAGAAGAGATCATCTACAGAATGTCCCCGGGTCCGCATGCGACCTGGCGCTGCTGCGTCTATAAAGAAAGAGAGATCCTGAGATGGCGTATCCGTCTCGCCTGCAATCAGGACTGCGACCCGAAAAAACCTACGAACAATATCGTCCAGGTCATCGATCCGGCCTGCGAGGAGTGCCCGTTAGCTTCCTATACCGTTACAGACAACTGCCGTCTGTGTCTCGGCAAGGCCTGCATGAACTCCTGCCGTTTCGATGCGATCCACATCGAAGCCGGAAGAGCCAGGATCGATGTCAACAAGTGTAAGGAATGCGGCATGTGTGCCAATGCCTGCCCTTATGGCGCGATCGCCCATCTGGTAAGACCCTGCAAGAAGGTATGTCCGGTCGATGCGATCCACTATGATGAATACGGCATCTGCCAGATCGATGAAGAGAAGTGTATCCGCTGCGGTCAGTGTATCCACAACTGTCCGTTCGGAGCCATCGATTCGAAAGTTACGGTCCTCGATGTCATTGAAGATATCAAATCCGGCAAGGAAGTCTATGCGATGGTCGCCCCGGCAACAGAGGGCCAGTACGGAGATGATATCTCCATGGGTTCCCTGCGTGCAGCCCTCAAGAAATGCGGTTTCGCCGATATGATCGAAGTCGGTCTGGGCGGCGATATGACAGCGGCCTATGAAGCCCTGGAATGGGAAGAGGCCTGCAAAGAAGGAAGAAAGATGACGACCTCCTGCTGTCCGGCCTTCTTACGTCTGCTGAAATCGCAGTTCCCGGATGTCTATAAAGAAAACATGTCGACCATCGTCTCGCCGATGTGCGCTGTCTCCCGCTATATCAAGGCTGTCCATCCGGGTGCTGTCACCGTCTTCATCGGACCGTGCATCGCCAAGAAATCGGAATCCCAGGAGATGGATATCGAAGGAAATGCCGACTATGTCCTCACCTACGGGGAGATGTCCTCCCTGCTCAGATCCAAAGACATCGAGATCACGCCGGTCGAAGAGAACTATCAGGAAGCTTCCCTCTATGGAAAGGGCTTCGCCTCCTCCGGCGGTGTTGCGGAAGCAGTACTCAGCTGTATGAGAGAAAGAGGCGTCGATACCTCGAATATCACTGTCCATAAGGCCGCAGGCGGAAAGCCTTGCGCTGTCGCTATCCGTTTACTCCAGCTCGGCAAGCTCCCGGAAGACTTCGTCGAAGGCATGATCTGCGAAGGCGGCTGTCTGGGAGGTCCTTCCAAGCACACCGCTGTCAATGTCACGACGATGGCCAGAAAGAAACTCTTCGCCAAGGCCGATCAGAGAAGCGTCCTGGAGAATCTCAAGAACTATCCGATGGACTCCTTCTCGATGACGAGAGAAAAGTAAACAAAAAGCCTTCAACGAAGGCTTTTTTCATGTTTCACTATTATTCCTGTTCATCCGGCTGCTGGCCGTCATGGGCTTTCCAGGCACACTCTGTGATCTTCATGTCTGTAAAGACGGCCTGGAAAGAGGAATCTTCCGGACTGCAGGCGTAGATGCCAAAGGTGATCTCGTTGTTTCCTTCCAGCAGATGACAGACCCTCATCTGCGAGAAGTGTTCCCCGTCCTTTGAACATTCGATACAGTAGTCATCCTCTCTTCTGCTGAGACGGTACCACATCGTCTTTTCTTCCGCTGATATCTCGGTAGTAGCCCAGTCGGAATAGCCGTGGTTGGTGACGACAGAACCCAGGTGCTGATAGACCCCGTTTTCATATTCCACGGAGGCCTTCAGCCAGTTCTCGCTGTCCAGATACAGGACGATACCGCACTGATCGAAGCGCTGATGAGCGCCGCTGAAATCCGTCTTCACGATGAAGGAGAAATACTTCTCCCCGCTCTTCATCTGAAATAAAGGGGCATTGTCATTGCGGAAGTGATAGTAGGTCCTCTGCCATAAATCTGTATGAGGTTCTGTCGTGATCGTGATGCGGTCTTCTTCTGCCTCACAGACTGCCGGCTTTCTCGTCCATGTCCACCCTTCAAACATCACTTACTCCACTCAGCCTTTGAAAGGACACCTTTTACCAGGGAAGAACTCTCTTCCTTCAAGGCCGTACGGTAATAGACGTGGATATAGTAGAAGGTATTTTCATGACGGAGGATGGCACTTTCTCCGCTCATGGCCACACCCTGGGCTTCATAGTGATAGGAAAAAGCATCGGCTTCTTTTCCTCCGACATCGAGGGTCTCGAATCCCTCTCTTACATATCCGTAGTCCTTCATCGGTGAAGCGGTCTGCTTCTCCATGGATACGACCGCATCCTTCGTATCGACCATCCCGGTAAACAGACCTGCCTTTTTATAAGCGATGCTTACCAGAATGTGTCTGTTTGGATCGCTGAGGACTTCTCCTTCCCCGTCCTTTATCATCTTCATCCCGGCTCTTTCTTCCTTACTCAGTACCCGGAAGCCTTCCGGAAAGGACAGCTTCAGGTCTCTGACTGTTATCTCCATACATTTCTCCTTGTCTTTCTCATTATACAGTTCCGTCAAAAAGCCGTCTTCTGAAACGGCTTCCTGTTTTTCTTAAGAGAAGTCTCTGACTTCCAGTCCCAACATGTGTCCCAGGATCGTGATCTCTCCGGCGACATCGCCATAGACCACGACATAGTGAGGTTCCATTCCATACTGTACGGAAGAGTAGATCAGCTTCTCGGCATTGCCTTTGAGACGGATGACACTGGATGTCCCGAAGAACTGCTTCGGTCTGTCCAGGGCTTCGCCTTCCGCCAGATAGAAGGAGAATTTCCCTTCCTTATCGCGGTGGATACGGAAGATGACGGCGTGATCGCTCTCTTCGCAGCCGAATTCCATCGTCGGTCCGATATGACGGTTGCAATGTTCTCCGATGCAGGCACCGGTATCCTTTCTAGCTAAGGAACAGGCTGCTGTTCCGCAATGCCAGAAGGTGATGGTGTTTTCCTTTTCATCCAGCGATACCGGGTCTCCGAAGAAGACCGGCTTTCCGGAGAACTGCTGTCCGATCCACATCGATAAAGCCCCGTACATGTCTGTTTCACAGGCTGCGGAAACACCCAAGTCATTCAGCATGGCCAGCACGGCACATACCGGTGTTCCGAAGGAGGTGAAGAAGTCCGGCCAGCATCTCGAGGCGATGGCACCGGTGTTGTGTTCCTTGACGAATTCCGCATAGGCCTTATAGATCCTCGCGAAATCGAGACGGTTTCTCTCCGGTGTATTCTCCAGTCCGACTGTCCTCTTCAGGGCATCCTCGAGGTATTCCCTGCACTCTTCATCGCTGTAGCTCTTAGTTTTGTCGATGAGCTCTCTGGCTTCAACAGCTTCCTGTCTGACACCGAAGACCTTTAAGAGATCGTTGTCCAGCGCTCTTCCGAAGCCGAATCCCTGCGGGGTATGGCCGATGGCACAGACACTGAGATCCTTCATCTTCTTCTTCAGCACTGCGGCTTTCACTGTCTTTTCCAGTGTTTCTTTTACCTGCGCTTCTTCCGGTCCGCCGTAGACGAATTCGAATTCTTCATCCTTGAATTCCCGGATCGTATTGGCGGCCGAGAAGGCACCGGTCAGGGCATTGAGACGGAGTCTTCCGCCGTCAATGACCGGTTCTCTGAGTGTCCATAATAATACCGGGACATCCGGGAAGGCATGGAGTATTTCGCCTGTATAGGCCGCATTGGCGAATGTGAGGTTCTGGATGATCAACAAGTCCGGTTCTACTGTCTTTAAGAAGCTGTTCAGCTTTCCGATATCCAATAACATCTCTTCCGGACAGACGATGTCTTCCGAGATCTCTTTCAATACTCTCTTAGATCTTTCAAACTGGTCGGAAGCGCTCTCCATGTGGAAAGTTCCGACACCGATAGGCAGATAGGCAGCCTGGAAACTCATCGTCTTTCTCCTTTCACGATCTCGATACTGGCAGAGAAGTCCTTTCCTCCCAGACCTTCTTCCATAGCCCGGTCATAGACTCTCGCCGCATTCACTTCTCCCGGCATCATGATGCCTAAGGAAGAGGCCAGATCGAGACAGATGTGGATATCCTTATGCATATTGGCGATCGAGAAGGCTGTCGTATAATCTTCCGCTTCGATCACTTTCTTCTTGGAGTCAAGATAGAAGTTCTGACCGCCGCCATAGCTGATCGCTTCCGCATAGGTCATGATGTCGATCCCGTTGGCCTTTGCGAGAACAGATGTCTCGTTGACGCCGTTCTGTATCTGGGATACCAGGGCATTGTGGCAGATCTTCATGACGAGACCCTTACCATTGTCTCCCAGACGGATGATGTTTTCCCCCATGTAGGAGAGGACCGGCAGAATCTTCTGATAACCCTCTTCCGATCCGCCGACATAGATACCGAGCTTCCCGGCTTCCGCTGCCGGACGTGACTTGACGACCGGGGCATCCAGGAACTCCGCTCCTCTGGCTTTGACTTTTTCCGACACCTCTACCGAGACAGCCGGATCGATCGTCGACATGTCGACGCAGATCTTCGTCTCATCGAGGACAGGCATTATTTCATCATAGACAGAGCGCACGTGCTCCGACTTCGGGACCATCGTGATGATGAGGTCAGCCTTTTCCGCTACCTCCACATTGTCCTTACAGGCAACAGCTCCCTTACTCTCCAGAAGCTTCACCTTTTCCTCTACTCTGTCATACACGTATACGGCATCATCGTGTTTGGCAACGATGTTGGAACACATCGCCTCTCCCATGATGCCGAGTCCTATAAATCCGATTTTCATAGATTCCTCACTAAAGTTTTACTGCGTTATCGCGGTTCCAGAGATCATTATACGCAAAGCCGGTGATCTTCTCCAGGGTCTTTTTCTCGTCTTCTGTCGTAACGGAAGCATCCTCTCCCTTTCTCCGGTCTATCTCTTTGTGGATGAGGTCGAATTCCTTCTTCGTGATCGGGAACTTCCAGGTGAAGAACAGCGTCAGCAGCATGAATATGACCTGACCGAAGATGAAGATATAGGCGATACCGTGCTGCGTCGGAAGAGCCTGACGGGCACCGGATGCGGCGAGGACTTCATCATAGCCGACAACGCTCAACAGAAGACCGATGAGGGCGGAGATGAGACCGGCCGTGATCTGACGGGTAAAGGTAGCCATACCGGATGTCGTACCCGGACGGCTGATCGACGTGATGAGTTCATCGACATCGGCCATATCTGCCAGGATGGAGAAGATGGTCGTAGAGGTTCCGGCCATGCCGAGACCGATAATGAAGGCTAAGACCAGGATGATCGTGAAGTTTGCCCCTTCATGGGAGAAGGCCAGCATCGCCAGTGTCGCGACGAGTCTCACCGGCGTACCGACCAGGATCGGGAATCTCTTGGAGGTCCTGGCCATGATCGGCGCAAACAGAATCATACCGATGAACTGAGCGACCAGGATGACACCCATCAGGATCGTGAAGTTGCCGCCGCCATAGGCGTTCAGGACATCGTCGATGTAGTAGACAGCCAGACCCGTCAGGAAATCCGCAGCACCCTGACCGAACAGGAAGATCGCTACGAAGAGACGGAAAGAACGGTTCTTGAAGACCGATAAGGACTGGACGAAGGACTCCGCCATGGAGAACTTGTTTTCAGGTTTCTGCTTCTCCCAGGTACCGAAGAATGTCAGCATGACCGATACCAGGAAGATCAAAGAGAAGACCAGGGACATGATCAGATACTGTCCGGCATTGGTGTTGTCCTTGATCAGTAAAGTCGGAAGCAGTCCGGCTAAGATAGCACCGAAGGAGGAGAAGATCATACGGACAGAGGAGAACTTCGCTCTTGTCGTATAGTCATCTACCATATCCGGCAATAAGGCGTTATATGGGACCATGACGATGGTCGAACCCGTTGAGAACAGCAGATACATCAGGACATAGAAGATATACTGGCCGACGACGGATCCTCCGGCCTTGAACGGGATCCACATGACGACGAAAGTCAGTGCGGAAATGATGGAGCCGACCAGGATCCAGAATCTCTTGGCACCGTATTTCGATCTCGTACGGTCTGTGAGGTTACCCATCAGCGGGTCATTGACCGCATCCCAGACCTTTCCGACGAGCGGGATGGTACCCGCTAAAGCCGGGTTCATTCCCTGAGCTTTCGTCAGGAAGACCGTAAAGAAAGTACTGATGACGACGAAGGCACCGCCTCCGTAGATATCCGCAGTCCCATAGCTGATCTTGGACCACAGGCGCTGCTCACGGGATTTTTGTTCAGACATGATTAGAATTCCTCCTGTAATGATCTGATATATGTTTCTAATTCGCTTCCTTTTCGTATGAATACCGGCGGCATCCCGATCGGCGCTTCGACCTCATGATCGCCTTCCCCGTATTCCTTTTTCGTGAAGAAGTGGATCCAGCTGTCATCCGGAAGACGGACAGTACGCTTCCTGTCTCCTTCTTTGAGTACCGGAGCTACCAGAAGATCTCTTCCTAACAGGTATTCTCCCTTTTCCTCATAAGCCCACTCTTCCTCATAGTGATAGAAGAGAGGTCTCATCATCGGGATCCCTTCATCCGCTTCCTTCTCGATCTTTTTCAGATACGGTTTTAAGGCAGCGTGGATCTTCGACATCTTCGCCAGCTGTTCCAGCAGTTCTTCATCTCCGTCAAACTGGACGGATCTCGATGGCTGATTGCCTTCGTGGGTACGCAGGAGCGGGGAGAAGGCGTTCATCTCTTCCCATCTCATCAAGAGCTCTTTCGACCTCGTCATATGCATGATGGTCGTATAGCCGCCCGCATCCGAATGGACCTTGGTCTGTCCGCTCATGCCCAGGGATAAACTGGCAGGTATGACAGACGGCAGGCCGTCATCGACGGACCAGTCTACGTGCTGATCGCCGGTCCACATCGCGCAGGCATCCTTCACACTGCCCGTATAGCCGGCTCGCATGAAGTAGAAGATCTCGTCCTTCTTACCGCATTCTTCGACGGCTTCCCGGTTCAGCTTCGCCCAGATGGCCGGCCACTGATTGTGCAGGACTTCCGGATCGCCGTCATAGAGGACGGCATCCACCGGCAGGTATTCCCCGAAATCGGCCATCCATCCGGACATCCCGATCCCGATCATATTCTTCTTTATCAGGCTTTTATACCACTCATAGGCTTCCGGATTGGTGAAGTCGATCATGGCAGCCGGGAAGGTCGTGATCGTCACGAGGTAGTCTTCCCCCTTACTGTTCTTCACGCAATAGCCGTGCTCATGAGCGTATTTATACAAAGGTTTCTCTAAGGCCAGGAAGGGATTGATATAGCCGAGGAAGCGTATCCCTCTTTTCTTCCATTCCTCTATCTTATTCTTCAGATCCGGATAGAGTTCCTCATCCGCTTCCCAGTTCCACATGACCTGGTATCCGAATCCCGTCCTCCGGCATCCGCACCAGTCCTGTGACCAGATCCCGCAGATCTTCGTGCCCTTTTCCTCTGCCTTTCTGATCTTTTCATCGATGACCTTCGGTCCCTCCTGTATCGCCAGGATGGCACCGTCATAGATCCACTCCGGTAAAGGTCCATAGGATCCCAGGAGGTCCTTCTGTCTTCCGGAGAGTTCTTCAAAGCTTTCAGCCGCTTCGATATGGAAGGAAGGCTTTTCTTCAAAGTGGAGACGGACGACACCTCTTTTCCGGAAGGTGATCTCCGCATAGCGGTCTGTGTCCATATGGACGAAGTACTTCCTGGAAGAGACATAGGTAGGCTGGGCGTAATAGGATTCATAGTTCAGAAAGGACAGGGTCTTCTCCGGCCGTTTTCCTCTCACTTTCTCCCGGATGATCTTTCCGGCGATACGCCTCGTATTCTGGTGTTCCGCCACGAAGATGCGCACCTTTTCCCCGGTGAGATCGAACTTGGAGTAGGTCTCTCCGCAGCCGTAGAAGTGCTCATCAGCTTCTGCCGGCAGACGGATGGAATAGCGGTTGATCTTATCGATATCGCCTTCGATGGTCACATCATAGGAGCCATTGCTTCCCCTGGCGATCAGATAGATCGTCTCTTTCGTCCTCTCATCGGTAAACGGGATCCTGAGTCCTTCTTCTGTCTCCCGGATCAGACCCTTTTTCAGAGTTCTCCGGTTATAAAGTGCTCTTACATACCGGAAGGATCCCCGGCTCATACGGAAATAGTCATTCCCTTGGGCTACCCGGATCTCGATCTTCTTCAGCAGTTTCTGTATCCTGTCACTCATTTCCGGCTCCTCTCCTGTGTAAGACGATACCCTTCTTCCCGATCAGCTCCAGGGCATCTTCCATCGTCCCGGCTGAGACATTGGCTCCGGCCGATCTCAATACAGAAGCGGACTGGGCCGCTCCCAGGTAGGCGGAAGAAGCCAGGTCATAGTCCCGTAACCAGGCACTCACAAAGCCTGCCAGGAAGGCATCGCCGGCACCGGTCGTATCTACCGGTTTTCCTTCGTATAAAGTAGGAAGCTGGTACGTTTCCTTAAAATCTGTCACCAGGACGCCCTTTTCTCCCAGCTTGATCCCGAAGACCTGTAATGGATACTTCGAGAAGAAGGCGCAGATCTCTTCGAGATCTTCGCTTCCCGCATAGATGGAAGCCTCCTGGAAGGAAGGGATGAAGATATCGCAGTATCCAATGACTTCCTTCAGGTTCTCCATCCAGCGCCCCTGTGAATCATAGGAGGCATCTAAAGATGTCGTAAGTCCTTTCTCCCTGGCGCGTTTAAAAAGTCTTCCCAGAGGTTTTCCATCCAAGCTTCTCAGAACATTCGTCGAAGCCAGATGGAGATGACGGGAAGCTTCCAGTGCCTCATCCGGTACCATTTCTTCCGTAAAGAAAAGATTGCCGTTGTTGGGAATACGTATGATATGTCTGTCGCCGTGTTCATCAACTAAGAGAACAGGCGCCGCTGTATGTATCTTCTCATCCTGATAGAGAAAGGAGGTATCCGCTCCTGCCTTCTTCAGGTCTTCCTTGATCATTTCCGCTGCCGGATCCACGCCTGTACAGGCGCATACCGTGACCTTGAGTCCCAGTCTCGCCATGGAGATGGCCGCATTCACCGCATCGCCTCCGGAGGCTGATACCGTATCTTTCGCCATTACAGCGTCATGGTCCATCAGGTCAGAGTCCACCCCAAGCAGAAGAGTGTCCCAGGTGGCGATCCCGGCCGAGAGTACGTCGAATCGTTTATGAGTGTCCATATGATATCCTTATTCTTATTTTTCTATCTCTATTATATGATTACGCTCAGTATTTCAGTTCCTTATTTTCCGAAACGAAACCCGGATGGGCTCCCTGATCGATCAGCGGCTTTCTCTCCGGATGGGCCAGGACCCACTTGTTTCTGTGCAGGAGGAGGATGCTTTCCTTATCGGAAGAGGCATCTCTTCTCTTCTTTTCTTCTTCATTCAATGGGGTGTTGGTCCCTCTCGGAAGAATGACGACACAGCGGAATCCCTCATCGGATACCCGGCACGGAGAAAGATGGAGCGTCGTCTCATACATCTCGAAGACCGTTCCCTCCGGTACGTAGAAGACTTCCGCATCCTCTGCCGTGATCGTGTTGTCCTTGATCAGCCAGGTATGCGAGAGTACCAGCATGAAATCGCTCACGGCGATGTTGATCTCGCTGCCCTTGTGGTACTCAAAGCCGTTGTAGGTCGTATTGCGTCCGTTGCAGTACCCTATCTGCATCGGCATCCCTCCATAGAAGACTGCTTCCAGTTCTTCCTTTACCGCACAGGATTCCATCTGCTTATTGGAAGGGATGTAGATATTGCCATTGGCCGGGATCGCCGTCTCCTTCTTCATATAGTCGATCAGTTCCCGGACATCATAGCCCTCTATGACCCTTCCGTAGCTCCTATACTCGTCACTGCGGATATCATGGATCTTCACATCATTGACTTCATTCAGTCTCTTCAGTATTGTATTATCCATAGTTCTTTTTCCTTTTCCTCTCCTATTTTACCTCGATTCCTCTTCTTCTTTTTCCCTTTGAGCATATATAATAGAATTACTTTGGAGGATAAAAAGAAATGAAAAAAATCAAGTATGTCCTGATCTCTCTTCTGGCTGTACTCCTTCTGGCAGGATGCGGATCAGCAAAACCGCAGGAACCGGAAGAACCTCAGCAGGAAACAGAGACGACACAATATTTGGTATTTGTCAATGTCGAAGGTCTCGGTGAGATCGCTGTCGCCCAGGAAGGAGAAGGGGACCCGGTCTTTGAAGAAGAGTACCCTGTCCAGTCCTATGGCTCCGGTGTCCCGGAAGGCGCCAAGATGACGATCACCTGCCGCCCTTCCGAAGAGGGCTGGCAGTTCGTCAAGTGGAAGAGGAACGGCGAAAACTATTCCACTGATCAGACGATCACCGTCACTGTTGATGAACAGGCGGAATTCGTCGCCGTCTTCATGACCGTCACCGGTTACGAAGGAGAACCTGTCAAGGATATCCATGACGCAAAGGTCATGGGCGATGTCCTCGCCCTGCCTTACAGCGAATCCGGCTATTCCGAGACGGATGCCATCTTCGTCTTCGAACTGGACGGCGTTTCCTATGCGGCTGTCGCAGAAGTCCCGGCAGAGACCGGCAAGGCTCTCTTCGAGATCGACTTTGAAGATCCGGAACGCGATAAGAAGGCCAATGACCTCCTCGCTCCTCTGGAGATCACCCACATCTACAACCTCACGGAATCCAGACCGGAAGAAACGGAATACGCTTCCTATGTTGGCAAGACCGGTGATGTGCTCCTGGAAGACGGCTGGTTCATCCACGGCTACTACACTGATGAGATGAAGTTCATGATGCAGAAGGGCATCTACAACTACGACGTCATCTTTGAGGGAAGCCTGCCGGAAGACTTCAATGAAGAACCGGAACAGATGAAGGCCCTGACTGTGAAATCCATCACCTTTACCGGTGTCGGTTCCGTCAATGCGGAAGACCTCGACGGACACGCTGCCCTCGTCAGATAAGTATCGATCCATCTATTTAAAAAAGGCAATTCCTGTGTGAATTGCCTTTTCTTTATCTCTTTACGATCTTCGCCTGTATGATACCGGAGCTGTCTTCATAGACGAGGACTTTAAGAGGATAGGTCTTATCCCCGTCCCTGATCTCAAAATTCCTTTCTCCCAGGGTCTTGGCGCTGATCAGGACTATCCTGTATTCTCCTTCACCCTGGATCTGGACAGTGATGTCGCCTTCCTCCATCACCACTTCCGCCTCTTCACTCAGGATGATGTCGCTTCCTCCGAAGAGGAAGTAACCTAACGGATCGCCTTTCTTCACTTCTGTGCCTGCTTTGACATCCCTTTCTATTATAGACAAAAAGAAAAACGCCCTCAGGCGTTTCCTTGAAAGAAGCTTTCCGCATTTCCATAGCAGACATCTTCTACGATCTTTCCCAGTGTATCCATATCATCCGGATACATCCCGGATTCCACCAGTTCTCCCAGTTTCTGACAGAGGATACGGCGGAAGTAGTCATGACGGACAAAGGAGGTAAAGCTCCGGGAGTCTGTCAGCATCCCGACAGAGGAAGCCAGAGCTCCTGTCTCCATGAGTTCATCGAGCTGGGCACGGATACCTCTGTAATGATCGTTGAACCACCAGGCAGCCCCATATTGCACTCTCGGGGCAAAGTTCCCGGCCATGGTCGATAAGACACTGTTATCGCAGGGATTGAGGTTGTATAAGATGGTCTTTGGAAGAGCGTCCTGATACTCCAGAGCTCCCAGGAAAGAGGACAGGGCGATCGGATCGCATACCATACCGACACTGTCAGCTCCGGCATCCTTTCCATAAGAAGCCAGGAGTTTCGGGGAGTTGTTGCGGATCGGACCCAGATGCATCTGCATCACGATGCCTCTTCTGGCGTATTCCTTTCCCAGGAAGATCATCAGCCGGCTGAATTCTTCATCCTTTCCGTATTCAAAGGTACTGAAGCCGTGATCGGAGACAAGACAGCCGTTCTCCCTGAAATGATCCAAAGCACGGGAGAGGGCTTCTTTCAGGTCTTCTGTCTCGTATTTCTCCATGAGTTCCCGGATGGCATCCTCATCTTTCGACAGGATCCTGTCCGGACGGAAGGAAGGGAGGACTTTAAAGGGGATCGTATCATCCTCCCGGATCTGTCTGTGATAGCGCAGGTCATCGGCAGGATCGTCTGTCGTGCAGAGGACTCTCACGTCCATCTTCTTCAGAAGAGATACGGCATCATAGCCTTCTCCCTGCATCATCTCCTTCGTCTTCTTCCAGATCCGCATCGCATTGACTGATGTCAATGGTTCATAG
The DNA here is from genome assembly GCA_017419065.1 of Erysipelotrichaceae bacterium. Classification (GTDB taxonomy): domain Bacteria; phylum Bacillota_I; class Bacilli_A; order Erysipelotrichales; family Erysipelotrichaceae; genus Colivicinus. Next base: position 15,776 of record JAFOMB010000126.1, read on the forward strand.
ATCCCGAAGTAGCGCCATAATTCGAGATGTGTCCAGTGATAGAGAGGACTGCCGACGAGTCTCGGAAGCACTTCTGCCCACTTCTCGAACTTCTCATAGGCGGAAGCGTTGCCGGTGATATATCTTTCATCAACGCCGTTGGCTCTCATCGCCCGCCATTTATAGTGATCGGTCTCCAGCCAGAGTTCATACAGATCATGAAAGTGACGGTGTTCTGCGATATCTTTCGGAGAGAGGTGGTTGTGATAGTCGAAGATCGGCTGTTTTTCAGCGTATTTGTGATAGAGTTCCCGTGCTGTCCCGCTATCGAGCAGGAAATCGTCCTTATCCGGAAAGGTCTTCATAGACTAGACTCCGGAATAAGCCGAGAAACCTCCGTCGATCGGGATGACGACACCGGTCACAAAGGAAGCGGCTTCGTTGTTTAAGAGGAAGAGGACAGCACCGGAGAGTTCTGTCTCGCTGTTTCCGAGGCGTCCCATCGGTGTCGCTGCCAGGATCTTGCCGGTACGGGCAGTCGGTGTGCCGTCTTCATTGAAGAGAAGGGCTCTGTTCTGGGCTGTCGCAAAGAAGCCCGGAGCGATCGCATTGACCCGGATACCGGCTTTGGAGAAGTGTACGGCCAGCCATTGCGTGAAATTGCTGACAGCGGCCTTGGCTCCGGAGTAGGCCGGGATCTTGGTCAGAGGGGTATAGGCATTCATGGAGCTGATGTTGAGGATGTTGCAGCCGCCTCTGCCTACCATCTGTCTCGCAAAAGCCTGTGTCGGGATCAGCGTTCCCGCAAAGTTGAGATCGAAGACGAAACGCACGCCGGATTCCTCCAGGTCGAAGAAAGACTTGGTATCGCTGTCGATATCTCCCTCTTCGTAGTATTCCTTGTCTGTCGTCGCCCTCGGATTGTTTCCTCCGGCACCGTTGAGAAGGATATCGCAGGGACCGAAGTCCTTTTCCACTTCATCAGCTACTCTATAGCAGAGTTCTTTATCTAAGACATTGCAGGCATAGGCTTTTGCCGTACCACCTTCTTCCCTGATCTCTTCCGCGACTTTTTCCGCTTTATCCAGAGCCAGATCCAGCAGAGCGACTTTCGCCCCGGCTCTGGCCAGAACTTTTGACAGCATGGAACAGAGTACGCCTCCGGCTCCTGTCACCACAGCGACTTTTCCGCTCAGATCTGTATTCAATACATTCTTCTTCATCTTATTTCTCCTTTTCCATCAGATCCCAGGCTCCCAGCATATACATGATGCCTAAAGCCCTGTCATATAATCCATAACCCGGACGTACCTTTCCCGGTCCTTCATCCCAGAGATGTCTTCCATGATCCGGACGGATATAGCCTTCAAAACCGCCGTCATGATAGGCTCTCAGGATATCCAGGATCCCGGTATCTCCATCGCAGTCCCGGTGGCTTGCCTCCGAGAAGTCTCCGTTTTCAAAGTGCTTCACATTGCGGATGTGCGCAAAGACGATCCGGTCACAGTACTTTCTCACGATCGCAGCGACATCGTTTTCCGGATTCGCATTCAGGCTCCCGGAACACAGAGTGAGACAGTTGTACGGATCATCCACCATCGTGAGGAAGCGGCCGATGCTTTCTTCATCGACTAAGAGTCTCGGTAATCCGAAGATATCCCACGGCGGATCATCCATGTGGATGGCCATCTTGATATCACACTCATGACATACCGGCATGAGTCTTTCCAGGAAGTACTGAAGGTTCTTCCAGAGCGTCTCATGGTCCACATCTTTATAAGCTTCAAAGAGCTCATCGAGCTTCGCCATGCGTTCCGGTTCCCATCCCGGGAAAGTCATCCCGTACTTCTCGGTATAGGACATGACATAGTCTGCCATCTGCTTCGGATCATCCTGTATCATATCCTTCTGATAGTAAAGGGCTGTAGAACCGTCTCCTACCGGATGGAAGAGATCGCTCCTCGTCCAGTCGAATACCGGCATGAAGTTATAGCAGATGACCTTGACCCCGAATGGTGCCAGGTTTCTGATCGTCTGTATGTAGTTGTCGATATAGCGGTCTCTGCTCGGAAGACCGATCTTGATGTCATCGTGGACATTGACTGATTCTACGACATCGGCGTTGAATCCGGCTTCTCTGATCTTCGAGACGGTCTTTTCGATCTCCTCTTTTTCCCATACCTCTCCCGGCATCTTGTCATGAAGTGCCCAGACGATCGTCGAGACACCCGGGATCTGTCGTATATCGCTCAGGCTGATACGGTCATTTCCCTCTCCATACCAGCGGAATCCCATCTGCATCGGCATAGTATTCTCCTCTCTTTTTTCTTTATTATAAGGAATCCCTGCAGGAAGAAGACATTGCGGAGATTGTTGCGAACATTGTAAAAGTTGCGATATAATCCAATCGTGAAAAAGAAATACCGCTCCGTCTTCAACACCAGACAAACCATGATCTCCAAGGACTACGAGATCTACTACTACAGCGATCTTCACTTTCAAAGCGTCGGTTCCCACTCCCACGACTATTATGAATTCTATTTCTTCGTAGAAGGGGAAGTCTTCATGGAGATCGAAGACAGAAAATATCCTCTTTCTCCCGGCGACGTCATCCTGATCCCTCCGGGCATCTTCCATCAGGCGCTCATACGCGATGCTGAAGTCCCGTACCGCCGTTTCGTCTTCTGGATCGCCGAAGATCTCGCGGAAGCTCTTTTGAAGGAATCGGAAGACTATGCCTATGTCTTTCAAAGATCCCAAAAGGGAGATCACATCCACCACTATGACGCCCTTTCCTTCAATGATCTCAGGGGAAAACTCTTTTCCCTTCTCGATGAACAGAGTTCCGGCCGCTATGGCCGGGATACCCGGATCTCCCTCTGCATCCGCGACCTCCTCCTTCAGATCAACCGGAGCGTCTATGAAAAGGAAAATCCCGTCCACAACAACGAAGAGCGCTCCTTCTATGAAACGCTCACTTCCTTCATCGATTCCCATCTGGAGGAAGATCTGTCCTTAAACAGACTTTCTTCTGAATTCTTTTTAAGCAGGTACTATATCGCCCATCTGTTCCAGGAAAGGACCGGTCTTTCTCTTCATCAGTACATCCTGAAAAAGCGCCTGAAGGCCTGTTCAGACGCTCTAAGAAGCGGGACAGCTGTCAAAGAGGCCTATCTGGCCAGCGGCTTTCGGGACTACTCCAGTTTCTTTCGGGCTTTCAAGAAAGAATACGGGACCTCTCCTTCGGAATACAGACAGCTGAACCGCAGTTCCATCGATGAATAAGCGTCCTTACGGACGCCTGTTTATTCTGTGAAGCATTCCTCCATGAAGCGGATGTTTTCGTCCATGAGCTCCAGAGTCTCCGGCGATCCCTTCCCCAGGGTAGAGCAGGCATGGAACGTGTCATGCAGCATGACCAGTTCGCACTTCACACCCTTTTCCCTCAGGATCTTATACATCAGATCGGCATCTGCCCGAAGCGTCTCATTCGCATCGCAGCTCATCTCTACCGGCGGGAACTCCTCCAGTCTGTCAAAATAGGCGCAGGAGATCTCCGGATCCTTCCGGTCTATCCCCGGGGCATACATGTCAAACAGAGGGACCAGTCCTTCCGGCGTCACGGTCTCGTCATGGATCTCATAATAGGAGCGGTCGAGGTCTCCTGTCAGATCGCATAGCGGCGACTGCGGGAGAAGGCAGGCAGGAAGATACTCTCCCTTTCTGATCAGGCGTACCGTCAAAGCATAGGTGTAATAGCCGCCTCCGGATTCTCCGGTTACACAGAACTTCGCCTTCGGATATTTCTCATGCAAAGCCAGGAAGGCCGTCTCACAGTCATCCAGTCCGGCCGGGAAGATGTTTTCCGGTGCCAGGCGATAGTCGATCGTCACGACTCTTCTCTTCGCCCGTTTGGCGATCTGGGAACAGTAGGCCCTGGTCGCCTTGGCAGAACCGGCTACCAATCCGCCCCCGTGGATATACATGATGATGTTTTCATCTTTGATCTCTTCCGGAACAGCCATGATCGCATGGACACCGTTCAGATCGATCTTCTCGAATTTCACGCCTTTTTCCTTCGGCATGAAGGAATAGCCGATATCGCTGAGAAAGCGGACCAGCTTCCAGTTGACATGGTCATAGCCTCCCTTGAACGCAAAACCGCCTGTCGCCGAGCCGACGATCTTCGCATTCTTCTTCATCTCTTCACTTTTCGCATAGATCTCGATCATAGGACACCTCCTCGTGTTACAATCACAGTATAGAAACAGTTTGTTGCATTTAAAACAACATGTATCATCTTCTGTGTCTCAAATGCGACACATTCTTCAAAACTGTTTCAGGGAGGAACTATGGACAATCAGCGCATCACCCTCAGTAAACGTCTTCTCAAGGAAGCTCTGCTGTCTTTTCTGAAGGAAAAACAGCTGATAGACATCTCCATCAAGGAACTCTGCGACCGGTCCGGTGTCAACCGCTCGACCTTCTACCGTCATTATGACAATCTCTCTGATCTTCTTAGCGAGATCATCGAAGAGATCTTTGGAATGCTGACAAGGACCAACGAGATCTCCTTTCAGGATCCGGACAACGCACAGAACTACATCGCCGAGGCCATCCTCTTCTTCCGTGACCACCATGAGTACGATCCGCTGTTCTTCGGCAATTCCTCCGCGATGGAACTTCTCTCCAAGCGCATGGAAGATGACATTTCCGGATTTCTTTCCGGCAAGGATCCCCGCAGTCAGTACCTCGTCCGATACATACTGGCAGGAAGCTATGCGATCATCAGGGACTGGATAACAGGCGGCAGAAAAGAGGACGCCAAGGCCCTCTCCGATATCATCTACAGCCTCTCCTTAAATACTGCACAGTCATTTTGATCAAGACCGCTGCAGGAATTGAGGACTCTGTCTTTTTTTCTTCAGTCTTTTCTGTATACTGATAACGTGAGGTGAAGAATATGGATACTTACTCTTTGAAAGTTGCGGGTGTGACAAGGGAGCTGCCTTTTGTCGCCATCGATGAGAAACTGGCCTTTGCGAGTTTCGTCGTCATCTCCGATACGGAACTCGTCAGGAACGCTGCCCCTTTGATCGCAAAGCAGATCACCGGATGCGATGTCATCGTGACAGCCGAAGCCAAGGGCATTGCCCTGGCCTATGAGATCAGCAAGCTCTTAGGTCATCCGTACTTCGTTGTCGCCAGAAAGTCGGAGAAGAGCTATATGAAGGACTCTCTGGAAACTTCTGTCAAGTCGATCACGACCGCTTCCATCCAGCATCTCTTCCTTGATGGCAGCGACAGGCAAAAGATCGAGGGAAAGAAAGTCTGTCTCCTCGACGATGTCGTCTCTACCGGTGATTCCCTGAAAGCCCTGGAAGACCTCGTCAATAAGGCCGGAGCCATCGTCGAAAAGAAGGCCTGCATCCTGGCGGAAGGAGATGCCGCAAAAAGAGAAGATATCATCTTCTTAGAAAGACTGCCTTTATTTAGAAAGAATGAAGACGGAAGCTATGAGGAGATCCCGGAATGAATCTCTTCGACTATCTGAAAAACAATGCCTATCCGGGCAGAGGGATCTTTGCGGGATACTATCAGGGAGAAAAAGTCCTGGCCTACTTCATCATGGGCCGGAGTGCCAACAGCCGCAACCGCGTCTTCAAGATGAAAGACGGCATCCTCTATACCGATGCCTATGATCCTTCCAAAGTCGCCGATCCGTCTCTCATCATCTATAACGCCATGCGTCCTTATGAAGGTAAGATCATCCTGACCAACGGAAATCAGACCGATACCATCTATGACTTCCTGAAGGATGGCAAGACCTTTGAAGAAGCCCTGGCAACCAGGGAATACGAACCGGATCATCCAAACTACACGCCGCGCATCTCCGTCCTTCTCGAGGAAGACTCCTATACGATGTCCATCCTGAAGAAGGAAGGGGAAGAGTGTAAGAGAGAATACTATTCCTATCCATATGAAGAGGGAAAGGGACACTTCCTTTCCACCTATGACCATGACGGCAACCCGCTTCCTTCCTTCTCAAAGGAACCTCTGGAAGCCGATATTGACATGAACTTTGAAGGATTCGCTGAAGAGCTCTGGAAGAGCCTTGATCAAGACAATAAGATCAGTCTCTATGTCCGCTTCGGCAATAAGGAAAAGATCTTCAACAGGAACGGAGAATGATATGAAAGAATTCCAGCTGAAATACGGATGCAATCCCAACCAGAAACCGTCCAGGATCTACATGAAGAACGGTTCCGATCTCCCGGTAGAGATCCTCTCCGGAAGACCGGGCTATATCAACTTCCTGGATGCCCTCAACTCCTGGCAGCTTGTAAAGGAACTCAAGGAAGCGCTTGGACTGCCGTGTGCAACCAGCTTCAAGCACGTCTCTCCGACCAGTGCCGCTTTAGGGCTGAAGCTCTCCGAGAAACTGAAGAAAGCCTGCTTCGTAGACGATGTCGAAGGACTCGATGACTCCCCGCTGGCCTGTGCCTATGCGAGAGCGAGAGGAACGGACCGCATGTCTTCCTATGGCGACTTTGTGGCTTTGTCTGATGTCTGCGACAGCGTCACTGCCAAGCTGATCCGCCGGGAAGTCTCGGACGGCGTCATCGCTTCGGG
>JAFOMB010000127.1 GCA_017419065.1 Erysipelotrichaceae bacterium
ACCCTCAGCGGTCATCTTCTCTACCGCTGTGTTGAAAAGCTCACAAAGAGCACGTCTCTTCCTGTATTTGCCTGGATCCTCTTTACGATCCTCTTAGGGACATCGCCATGGGTCGTAGTCGTCTATTCCGACTCCCTGGCGCTCTTTATTCCGATCCTCGTCCTCTACCTTCTTTTGAAGGAGGAGATGAATCCCTATGGAAAGACAGCGCTGATCGGCCTTTTGAGTATCCTGGCCTTCTACATCAAACCGCAGGCCTTCCTCATCCTGGTCGCTGCCGTCATCATCTACGCCATCGAACACATCTCTCATGGAAAGTGGAAGAGACTGGGGATCGAAGCACTCATCCTTGTCTTGAGCTTTGCGGCTGTGATCCTGCCGGTCAATGCCTTCAAGGAAGAAAACCTGGAAGCTGAAAAGGAGATCGGATTCCCGCACTATCTGCTGATCGGGGCCAATTATGACACGATCGGATCCTACAGCGCCAAGGACCTCGAATACTCCATGAGTTTCAAGACGAAAGAGGAGAGGAACGAAGCGGATATCGAAGCTTTGGAGGAGAGACTTGAGGACTACGGTCCGGCCAAGGTCTTTGACCATCTGGTCCGCAAGACAGCCTTTACCTATAACGACGGCACCTTTGCCTTCGGAAAGGAAGGGAATTTCTATCAGGAGTTCTTCTCCCTGCATATGCCGTTTGAAAAACAGTTCCGGGATGTCTTCCTGGATATAGGCCCGTATTATCTCTATCCGACGATCATCCGTCAGATCACCTGGTTCCTCGTCCTGATCGGAGGGATCTTTGCGTGGAAGGGGAAGGATGATGTCCTGCCGTTAAGAGTATTGAAAGTAACGCTCTTCGGTCTTTTCCTGTTTGAACTTCTCTTTGAAGCCAGGGCGCGATATCTCATCGTCTGTGTGCCGTTATTCATCGTCCTTTGCGCGGAAGGAATGAACAGGGTATTAAAAAAGAAGTGATCACACTTCTTTAAAGGACAGTTTCCGTTTGGCGAAGACCTCTGCTTTTTTAGAGAAGGCCTTCGGATCAGAAGAGGCGAGATAGATATCCCGGCCTTTTTTTGTGTTCGCCGGAAGATCTTTCGGAAGTTTTCTGATCACCTCCATGGAGGAAGAGACGATATGGACACCCGGCAGCATCTTTCTGATCTGTTTTTCGAACAGAGGATAATGCGTACAGCCGAGAATGAGCGTATCGATCTCTCTTTTCTGAAGAGGCTTCAGATACTTCTCGAGGATCGGTCTCATCTTTTCCTCGTCCAGATAGGAACCGTCTTCCGCGCAGGTCACCAGAAGCGGTGCCGAGACAGCGTAAACGGAGAGTTCCTTATTGAAGGAACGGATGGCCTTGCGGTAGGCGTTGGAACGTACTGTAGCTCTTGTGGCAATGACGCCGATCTTTCCGTTTTCCGTTACCTTTACCGCTTTTTTCGCAGCCGGCAGGATGACCCCATAGACAGGAGCTTTCGATTCCTGACGGATGAGCTGTCCGCAGGTGGAATCCATGGTGTTGCAGGCAATGACCAGGGCTTTGAGCGGATATTCATTCAGTTTCTGAATGTTGGAACGGGCGATCGTCAGGAGTTCCTCTGTGCTCTTTTCACCATACGGGAGATTCCCGGAGTCTGCGAAAAAGACGA